>CAJUIH010000076.1 GCA_910586045.1 uncultured Eubacterium sp. | reverse complement strand
GCGGGCCAGAAACAAATGATATTGTGCTGAAATTTTACGCCGTTTATATAGTATGGAAAAAAGCGGAAAATTCCGGTAAGCGAACGGATGATCCGGGCGCTTGCCGTTTATGTATAGAAAGTCACTTGCAACGTTTTTTGAGAGAGGAGATGAAAACGTGAAGAAATTAGCAGCATCGCTGCTTGCAGCATGTCTGGCTCTTTCGCCGTGTGCCGTCCCTGGCATACAGGTGTTTGGAGCGGCCAAGACGCATGCGGCGGCAGCACAGACAAAAACAGTGCAGGCGGAAAGCGCACTGGAGGTAAGGGTGGTTTCATCCAGCTTTTTTCCGTATGACGGCGGCGTAACGGTAAAGGTACAAGGTGCGGGGCAGTCATTGGATGAAACGTTAACACTGGCTGATGCAGCCCAGTCGGCGGCGCGTTTTCCATTGACAGCCGGGAAGTATACGGTTACGATTGCATCCAAGAAATTTGCGGATTATACGCAGGAGGTCCAGGTGCAGTCCGGCTGGACGCATAAGATCACCGTATGCCCAACCAAGATTAAGGCGGCGGGCGGCGGCACATGCGGATGGATCCGGCCGGGAGATGTCAATGGGGATGGAACGATTGACCAGGAAGATAAGGAAGCGCTTTTAAAAGCGGTCCACAGCGGACTGACCGACGAAACGTATGATCTGAACAGCGACGGCAGCGTGGACATTGCCGATATGAAATTTTTGGCGGAGAGTTTGGATGAACGGCAAAATTCTTCCGTTGAAAAATTATGGATTGCAAAGGGCGCGGTCCAGACTGCGGGAAAGATCACAAGCGGCAGCCTGGAAGGGCTTTTGTGGGAAGGCAAACCAATGATCGCCGGCCCGCAAAAGGAAGGCGCGGTGTCTGCCGATAATCCGATTGCGTTCGAATTTACCTTGTCCGACAGTGATCAGGCAGATCAGATTCCGAAAATACAAGCCATTGTCATCGATGCGCCATTTGAAAAGGAAGATGGACAATTTGCCAGCCAGATTGCGGACGGAACGGCGGATGTAGATTATGTGGATGAAAATGGCGCGCGCCAAACCATGCAGATTCCGTTAAGCGGTGCAGGCAGACGGGCCGTTGCCGCTTTGTCTATGAAAGCGAAAAGCGCGTCACTGCGTGAGGAATCCAACGGCTCGCTGATTTTGGATCTTGGCGGGCAGATTGCCGTAAAGCGGGTGACGATCCGTATTACCGGGACGACGAAAAAGGAGCAGCCGTTAATCGAAATTGCGAAAGTAGAGTTTGTCAACAATATGGCGGAGCGCATCCCGGAACCGGAACTGGATATTCCTTCGATTACTTCGGTAGCGCCGGGAAATAAAATGCTTACCGTATCCTGGAAACCGCAGGTAAATATCACCGGGTATGAGGTACAGATTACCGGGCCGGTTAAGGATCAAAGCGAGCTGCAGACGCAGATTTTCCGTGCATCGGACAGCGTTTTTGCGATCTCTTCGATCAATGACCAAAAAATGCTCAATTATGAGACGTACCGGATCCGGGTACGTTCGGTAAACGGCGGCTGGAAGAGCCCGTGGTCCGCGGAAAGTACCGGAATCCCGGCGCCGCAGGAAAAACCGGCGCCTCCGGATAATGTAACGGCGCAGGGCGGCCCAAAATCCATTCTCGTATCCTGGAAAGATATGGATGACGCGGACGGTTACATGGTATATTATAAGCAGACTTCTGACCGGAACGCGGATTTTAAACCGGTTGTGGAGGGATTTACACAAAAAGCAGACGGCACAGGAAAACTGGAAGAAAATAAATATACGATTACAGGCCTTTTGGACCTGGAAGAGTATTCGGTTTATGTCGTAGGCTGGAATGACCTGGGATGGGGAAAAGCTTCCCTGACCGCTTCGGCAGTCACAAAAGTAATGGCACCTCCGATTTTGCCGAAATATAAGCTTTTGAATACTTCGAACGGAGCCGGAAAGCTGACAGCCCATATTGTAAGCGCCGCTTACGGCGGAAGCGGCGGGGCGTCTATGGTTGCAAGCCCGCTGGATACAGCAAAAAACAGTGCGCTTGGGCTTGTGGATGATGATTTTGCTTCCTATTGGTATAAGTCCGATTGGGACGACGGCATTTCTTATAACCGCCCGGACGGCGGTATGTCGGTAACATTGGACGATGATTACCGGATGAATTATTTTACCTTTGGCGCGGAAGACCAGAAATCCAATATCGGCGGGGTAAAAATCCAATACAGGCATTCGTCGGATGCGTCTGCGGCAAAATCAGTCGGTGCAAGGCTGATTTTGAAAAAAGACAGCAATGACAATCCGTATTATATTGTCAAACTGGATGAAACGATTACAGCCAATAAGATCCATATGTGGCTGGGCAATACAGCCGGAAACGTCAGGGACCTGCGGGTCGGGGAGATTCATTTCCACCGTTACGATTCCTTGGAAGATGAGATTATGGGCATGTATACGGATGTGATGCATACTACACTGCGGCCGGATGTGAATGAATCCGTTATTCAGGGATTGGAAAGGCGCCTGGAGCTGACGGATGCCGACAGCGGGGAAAAACATCCGATGTATCAGGAACTGGCGCTGGAATTAAAGACAGCCAGGGAGATTTTAAACGGCAATCTGGATCCGGCAGTCGTATTGAGCAGCCAGATTACAGCCGCAAAAGACAAACATTTGGGCTTTACCGGGCTGAACGCGTGGCAGCCGCTTGGAAAGACTGCTTATGCTGGCGAAACGCTGCTCGTCTATGTCGGCCACAATACGAAACGGACCGGGGACGCGGCGCAGGTGCAGCTTGTCTTTACCCAGCATCATGCGGAAGCGGCAAACGTATCGCGGGCGCAGAACCTTAGAATCGGACGCAATGAGATTACCGTACCGCAGCTTGCCTCTACGGCGGCAGAACGCGGCGGCCAGCTTTATGCGGCCTATACCGGAAATAATGCCGCAGACCAGTATGCCGTACGCATTGCAGGGGGCAGCAACATTCCGGTATTAAACGTTTATGGAAAATCGGGTGCGCAGCGCACGCAGGCGCTGCAGGCTTATGTAACAGAACTGGAGAGTTACGTGGGCACGATCAAGGCAGGCCATGAAAGTAAGCATGCCGGAACAAAGAATGTCAATTATGAGTATGGCGACGGGAAAAACTGTATTCTGGACGCAACGGATCTTCTGCTGGGACAGATGATGTATTCCCTTCCGGCGACCCAGGTATTGGCGGGTCTTGGCAGTGCGGCGGATAAAGCGGCGAAACTGGACAATGCCTTAAAAGCGATGGAGGATACGATGACTTTATTCTACCATCATAAGGGGCTAAGCAGCGACGCCGGGACGGCGCGGGGGAATAACGCGCTTCCGTCACAGCATTTAAATATCCGTTATATGCGGATGTTTGCAGGGGCGTTTATGTACGCGGCCGGAAACCATATCGGGATTGAATGGGGTTCTGCACCGCTTGCGTCGGGACCGAATGATATGAGCGGATTCGGATGGGGCATTGCCCATGAAATCGGCCATGACATTAACCAGGGCGCTTATGCGGTCGCGGAAGTGACGAATAACTATTTTTCCATGCTGCTGACCGGTAAAAAGCGTTATACGGATACGAATGTATACAAGAAAGTAACTTCCGGTACGACAGGCCGCGCTTCGAATGTATTTACGCAGCTTGCTTTATACTGGCAGCTACATCTGGCGTATGACAATAACGCGGACGACCATTATATTTACGGAACTTATGAAGATCAGTTTAACAATCTGTTCTTTGCCCGCGTGGATACGTATGCCAGAAATCCGCAGAGCGCGCCGCAGGCAGGCCTGACGCTCGACGGAAGTGCGGACCAGAATCTGATGCGCCTTGCGTGCGCGGCGGCAAATAAAAATATTCTGCCGTTCTTTGTGCGATGGGGAATGGAGCCGGATGCGGCGACAACCGCGTATGCGCAAAAATATGGAGCGGAAGAGGCAAAAGCGCTGTATTATGCGCATGAAGATGCCAGGGCATACCGTCTGGCGCATCCGGATGAAGCAGGAAACGTACTGCAAAAAGACGCGGCGACGGCGTCTGTGCAGAAAACGGAAGCAAACGGCAATAAGGTAAAAGTCAGCATTACAAGAAATAGCCAGGTTGCGCCGGATGCGATTCTTGGTTATGAGATTATCCGTACGATGTACAAAGACGGAAAGAAACAAGAGCCAAAAGTAGTAGGCTTCCAGCCGTATACAGGCGATACGACCGAATATACGGATTTGGTATCTACCATTAATAACCGGGTAATGTACTATCAGGTTAAAGCAGTGGATAAGTATCTGAACTATTCCAATCCGGCCGACGCTGGTTTTGTAAAGATCAATACGGACGGCAGGTTGGGCAAGGATAACTGGACCGTAGAAACGACGATGGTTTCGGACCAGGATCAAAAGGTCCATACCGACGATGATCCGGACGGCGGTTACGATGAGAAGAATCCGGGGGCGGCCGATCAGGCGTCGCTGCATACGATTGACCGGATTATCGACAATGAAATCATAGACACAGCCGATCCGGAAAAAGATACGGATACGGTATTCCATGAATCGGCGGCAAATCCGCCGGCGGAAGCGACGATTACGATTGATATGCACCAGGTAGAATCGGTTACGATGCTAAAGTACCAGGGCGACGCGTTACAGTCGGCAACCGTGGACGTCAGCACCGACGGAACAAACTGGAAAACAGTGAAAAAAGGATTTGCGGGGCTTGGTGGTTCCGGTACAAATGAGCTTTGGTTTGACGCGTTAACCGCGGATGGCAGCATACAGGAAAACTTTGTTGGCACGTATGACGCCAGATATGTCCGCCTGACCATAGCCAAGTCCGGCAGTATTTCCATCCGGGAGATTGACCTATGCGGCCCGAGCGGGGATAATATCGAATTTCAGAAAAAAGCGGACGGCACCATTCCGGTTGGCCGTTTGACAAAGAACTGGCAGTATGGACAGGATGCAGCGGACGTCGTTACGACAGGAGCTTTGATTTTTACCGGGACATATAAGGGAAATCCTGCTTATAATGTGGTTATTGTCTATGATGAACAAGGCAATGTGATCGGCAGTTCGACAGGCAGCGGCGTTGAGGCGGCTTCCGTCATACTGGCGCAAAATCCGGGGAACGGAAATCTTGGCAATACTTCGGACGGGACATGGATCTATTTTGTACAGCCAAAAGAAGGTGTGGATTTTAATTCTTACATTGGCAAAAACGTACGCGCGGAATTATACCGTGTAGACGATGCTTTGACTTTGGGCGGAGAACGTCTGGTAAGTGACACGGCAGTCTTTACGATTAGCAGTATTGACGATATGGAGATTACCGGCAATACCGTTCCAAGCCTGCCAGGAGCAGTGTCAGACTAGGAAACGCCGTAAATAGCAGTTTAGTTGTTTTCCGCCTGCCGCATGGCGCCTGCCGTGCGGGGGGGGGCGGAATATAAGGGAGGTAAAAATGAAAAAATGGATCTCATTCCTAATAGCATCTTTTCTCTGCCTGTTCGCACTGCCGCGTATGACGGCGTTTGCGGCGGCAGAAGGAACTTTGTCGGTGCGCAATCAGGATGTGTCCGTAACGCTCTCGATCCCGGAGGGAAAGACGCAGGCCATTACGGCCCTGCATGTGCGCCTGCTTGTTTCCGCGGACAGCGGGGAAATTGAAAAACCGTCGTTTCGCTTTGCAGGCACGATTCCAAGCAGTATCAAGGATGTGGAAATCACAAATAAGGGCGGGCAGTATGTCGTCGACCTTGTACTGGCCGGGAAAAAGGGACAGGATATTTTCGTGGGAAGCGCGCAGGCCACGATCGGTACCTTGTCGCTGTATGCAGGCAGCAGTTCGTCCAGCGCTTCTGTAAAATTTGCGGCAGAGCCTGGGGAGGGCAGCAAAAAACCGTCCGTAAGCTATACGGGCAGTGAGGAATACGGCGTTCGGTATGCGGTGCTTACCGACGCGCAGCCGGTTACCGTCCGGCTTTCCGGTTCTGTGCGCCCGTCGATTCCGGGTACGAATCCGCCAGGAACGAATCCGCCAGGAACGGATCCCCCAGGTACCGGCACACCGGGCACCGATTTGCCGGGAACGGATCCGTCAAAGCCGGAAACAGAAAGCTTTGACAAGGCAGCCGTACCGAAATTAACGCTGTCGGTAAAAACCGGGCAGAGGCGCATTACGTACAAATGGAAAAAAGCCGCGGGCGCGGACGGTTACCAGATCTACCAATACGATACAAAAACCAAAAAATATAAAAGGCTCAAGACGATCTTTGACGGAAAGACCGTGTCGTATTCCAGAAACATGGAATATGCCACAGATTATACGTTTAAGCTGCGCGCGTTTCAGACAAACGCGGACGGCAGCCGTACCTACGGCAAATTCAGCAAGGGTATGAAAGTTACGACCGCTCCGGCAAAGGTTACCAGCCTGAAACTGGGCAAGCAGAAAGCGAAGAAGACCCAAAAGACCATCCGGATTACGGCTGCCTGGAAGAAAGTGGCACGTGCGGACGGTTACCAGATTTTCCGCAGTACGAAAAAGAACGGTACCTACACCCGGATCAAAACGTTAACGAACGCAAAGACAGTCAAATATTCGGGAATCAGCCAAAAACGCGGCAGGAAATATTACTATAAAGTCCGCGCGTTTGCAGTCGGGGCGGACGGCAAGCGTAAATACGGCAATTACAGCAGCGTAAAGTATGTAAAAAGCTGATGATGGTGTGTTGCGGCGCGGGAGGCGAAACGCAGCTTAAAGCAGATCATAAATGAAGAAAGGGCTTTTGCACGAAGCAGAATACAGACTGGGAGCTGACGCGCCGTCCGCGGCGTAACAGCTTCCATCTGTTTGGAAAGCTATGGATCCGCTTATGCGGGCCGCATCCAATAGCCGTTGCGATAAAACAGAATGGAAATCACCGTCCCGATACACCATCCAATCGGCCAGGACGCCCAAATCCCAATCGGGGTATGTGTCAGGCCAGACAGCACGACAGCCAGTACGACACGCAGCACCAGGTCGGTAAAGGTAGCCGCCATAAACTGGCGCATAGCGCCGGCTCCGCGCAGCACCCCGTCCGCAACCAGTTTTACGGCAATGATAAAATAAAAAGGCGACAAAATCCAAAGGAACTGCTGTCCGGTACGAAGCGCTTCCTCGGAAGACGCGTCCATAAATAACAGCAGCAGGTATCGTCCAAAGCACAGGTACAGCAGGCAGAGGGGTACGCACAATGTCCAGACAAGCCTGCGCCCCGCCGACATCCCTTCCCTGACACGGGGAAACAGGCTGGCCCCGATATTTTGCGCCGTAAAATTTGAGATCCCGTTTCCAATCGTTGTAAAAGAAGTAATGACCAGGTTATTCAGCTTTACGGCAGCGGAATATCCGGCCGCGACGCTGACGCCAAAGCTGTTGATGCATCCTTGGATCAGGATATTTCCGACGGAGATAAACGACTGCTGCAGGATGCTCGGGATAGCGATGACGGCTGTTTTTTTCAAAAGCGCCCAGGAAAAGAGCGGGATTTTGGTATCGGTTTTGATGGCAGAGAGCCTTTTTAAAATAAGCGCAACGGAAAAGATACAGCTAATTCCCTGGCACAGGTTCGTGGCCCAGGCAAGTCCCGCGATTCCAAGCCCGAATGTTTGGACGAACAGCAGATCCGCAAAAATATTCGCGGTGGAGGAAAAAGCCAGAAATAGGAACGGCGTTTTGGAATCCCCCAAGGCGGAAAAAATACCGGTTGCGATATTGTAAAAAAACAGGAATGGCAGTCCGGTTATGTAAATATTTAAATACAGGGCGGAATCCGCCAGGATTTCCGGCTGTGTTTTCATCATAAGCAGCAGGCTGTGGCAGGATAAAAAGCCAAAAAGCATTAAGGATATACAAAGGGCGGCGCTGGAAAAAAGCGTTGTGTAAACGGTGCATTTCATCCGTGAAAAATCTTTCGCGCCGAAATATTGGGAAACGATAACAGAGCATCCCATGTTGCAGCCAAAAGCAAAGGCTATAAAAATCAATGTAATGTTGTAGCTGTTGCCGACAGCGGCCAGCGCCTGTTCGCCGATGCATCTGCCGGCTACAAGCGAATCCGCGATGTTGTATAGCTGCTGGAACAGAATGCTTCCAAACATGGGCAGGCAGAACCTCCGCAAAGCAGCCTTGGGATTTCCGATTGTTAAATCTGTATTCATTATGCAAGCTCCTTTCTTGGCAAAAATTGGCAAAGCCGCTGAAAAAGCGGACAGGCTTTCCATTGCCAGGAAAAATTATAATCGTTTCGAGGATGATTTGCAAGGGCTATTCGCGGAAACAAAAAAATGAAAAGTCATTAGAAAGGAGACCGATGCGAATCCTATGGAAAAAAATTTAACCTCCGGCAGCGTAGCCCGCAATATTTTGCATTTTTCACTGCCTTATCTGCTTTCTTATTTTCTGCAGACGCTGTATGGCATGGCGGACTTATATATTATCGGACAGTTTGACGGTGTCGGCAATATTACGGCGGTTTCGATCGGCAGCCAGGTCATGCATATGCTGACGGTGATGATTGTAGGACTGGCTATGGGCGCGACGGTCACGATTGCAAGGGCGGTAGGCGCAGGGAAAAGGGAACATGCGTCTGTTGTAATCGGCAATACCGCTGCGCTTTTTATGGGGCTGTCGGCCATTGCCGCCGTCTGCCTGCTTTGTTTTGTCAGGCCCATCGTATCGGTGATGTCTACACCGGCGGAGGCGGTTTCCGCTGCGGCGGCGTATCTTACGGTGTGCTTTATCGGTATCCCGTTTATTACGGCGTATAATATGATCAGTTCTATTTTCCGCGGGCTTGGGGATTCAAAAAGCCCGATGTATTTTATCGCGGCGGCCTGTCTGCTCAATGTACTTTTGGATTATCTGCTGATCGGTTATTTTCATTTGGGCGCTGTCGGCGCGGCGCTTGGTACTACGCTGGCACAGACAGCCAGTGTGGCTATGGCGTTCTTTGCTATGCGCCGCCGCAGGGAAAGCGGCCTGTCGTGGAAATGGGAGTATTTAAGGCCGCAGGCCGGGACGATGGGGCAGATCTTAAAAATCGGGGTGCCGGTGGCGCTCCAGGATGGTTTTATCCAGATCGCGTTTATTGTGATCACGGTAATCGCCAACCGCAGAGGGTTAAACGAAGCGGCGGCGGTCGGCATTGTGGAAAAGGTGATCGGAATGGTATTTTTAGTGCCGTCGACGATGCTTTCTACGGTATCTGCCCTTGCTGCGCAAAATATCGGAGCAGGTAAGCCGGACCGGGCGGAACTGACCCTGCGGTACGCGGTTTTGCTTACGATTGGCTACGGGCTTTTGGTGTCTGCGGCGGTGCAGTTTACCAGCGTGCCGATCGTCGGCATGTTTACCGGCGATGCGGTGGTAAAAAAGCTGGGCGGCCAGTATTTGCGGGGATATATATGGGACTGTATATTTGCGGGGGTCCATTTTAGCTTCAGCGGGTATTTCTGTGCGTATGGCAGGTCGGGCATTTCTTTTTTCCATAATTTTCTGTCCATTGTCTGTGTCCGTATTCCGGGCGCTTATCTGGCTTCCGCGTATTTTCCGGCGACGCTGTTCCCGATGGGGCTTGCCGCGCCGGCAGGGTCTTTTCTTTCTGTCCTTATTTGCGCGGCGGCATGGATGCGGATGAAGCGGTTGTCGTAACAGGTCGTACTAGTTTTTTCTCAAAAAAAGATAGACAGACAACTGTATTGCATGTAAAATAAAAGTGCAACGAAAATGAAATTTGTATACACAATGAAAGGAAACAGGATGGGGATTAGCAAAGAAATAAAAAAATTATGAGAAGAGAAAAATATCCGTATGATCGATTTTAAGATGACAGACATTGACGGCCGCTGGCGGCATATTACAATCCCGGTAGAACGGTTTGGGGAAAGTACGTTTACCAATGGAATCGGATTTGACGGTTCGAATTACGGTTATGCACCGGTTGAAAAGAGCGATATGGTATTTCTGCCGGATCCGGAAACGGCTTACGTAGACCCGTTTGCATCCGTGCCGACACTGACGATGTGCGGAAATGTATGTACGATCGGAAAAGAGGAACATACGCCGTTTGACCAGTATCCGAAAAATGTCAGCCTGCGGGCGGTTTCCTATATGAAAGAAACCGGGATTGCAGACCGGATGCTGATCGGGCCGGAATTTGAGTTTTATTTATTTGACCGCGCGCGTTTCGAGGTTTCTAAGCAGCAGTGCGGATACCGTATCGATACGAGGCAGGCGGATTGGAACTGCAGCCTTGCGGTACCCGGCAATAACGGCTACGAAGTGCCGGACCAGGGCGGCTATCATGTGGCGGCGCCGCAGGATGTCGGATATGATCTGCGCAGCCGGATGTGCATGATGATGGAAAATTGGGGGATTCAGGTGAAATACCACCATCATGAAGTCGGCGGGCCGGGCCAGATGGAGATCGAAGTGGAACTGAATGATATGCCGCAGATGGCGGACAATACGATGATTACAAAATATATTATTAAAAACCTCGCGGCGCAGGAAGGAAAGACAGCGACGTTTCTTCCAAAACCGGTCTATCAGGAAGCCGGAAGCGGCATGCATGTGCATATGCTGCTGTTAAAAGACGGGAAACCTGTATTTTATGACGAAAACGGGTATTCCGGACTCAGCCGCACAGCCCATTATTTTATCGGCGGCCTGTTAAAGCATGTCGCTTCCCTGTGCGCGTTTACGAACCCGTCGACCAATTCGTTTAAGCGTCTGGTACCGGGGTATGAAGCGCCTGTGACCATTGGCTATGCGACCTCAAACCGCAGTGCCGTAATCCGGATTCCGGCCTATGCAAAAACGCCGGAGACAAAGCGCTTTGAACTGCGCAACCCGGACGCGACGGCGAACCCTTATTATGCGTATGCGGCGATTCTGATGGCGGGCTTAGACGGGATTGAAAAGCAGATTGACCCTGCGGAAAACGGCTGGGGCCCTTATGATTTTAACCTGTATACGCTTTCCGAAGAAGAGAAAAAGAAGATCAAAGGACTGCCGAAATCGCTTGGAGAAGCTTTGGACGCGCTGGAAGAAGACCACGATTACCTGACAAAGGGCAGTGTATTCCCGCAGCGGTTGATTGATGTGTGGGTTGCGCGCAAACGTAGCGAATTAAAGGAGCTGGAACAGATCCCGAACGCGGCGGAATTTAAAAAGTATTACGACCTGTAAGAATGGGTGCTGTATTTTAGATATCAAACGATATATTCGGTGATTGAATATTGCACAATAAACCCGATAAACGGCGGGCCAGAAACAAATGATATTGTGCTGAAATTTTACGCCGTTTATATAAGATATAACAGATTAAGGGGAAAATAAGGAGGATTTTTATGCATGTACTTGTGATTGGCGGAGTAGCTGCCGGAACAAAAGCGGCTGCCAAGTTAAAAAGGGAAGACCGCAGTATCCGGGTAACGCTGCTTTCCAAAGGCAAAGATATCTCTTATGCGGGCTGCGGCCTGCCGTATTATGTCGGCGGGCTGATCGAACAGCCGGAGGATTTGATTGTCAATACGCCGCAGAAATACGCGGCGCTTACAGGCGTGGAAGTATTTACGCAAAAGGAGGCCGTCGCGCTGGATGCGCAGGCAAAATCTGTGCGCGTTAGGGATGCGGCGACCGGGCAGGAGGAAACCTATGGGTATGATAAACTGGTAATTGCCACAGGCGCTTCGCCGTCGGTCCCTCCGGTTACCGGAACAGGGCTGGCGGGCGTGTTTACGATCCGTACGCCGGAAGACGCGATCGGGGTGCGCGATTATGTGGAAAAACATGCGGTGAAAAAGGCCGTCGTCGTAGGCGCCGGGTTTATCGGGCTGGAAATGGCGGAAAATCTGCAGCAAAAAGGGGTTTCTGTCACGGTAATTGATTTTGCGCCGCAGATTTTGCCGAATTTATTGGATCAGGAAATGGCGGCATACGGCAAAAAACATTTGCTGAAACAGGGAATCCGGGTAATCACGGAAACGAAAGCACAAGCCATTGTAGGAGACGGCAGCGTGTCGTCCATCCAGACAACGGCGGGCACGTTTGACTGCGGGCTGGTCATTTTGGCTGCCGGCATCCGTCCGAATACGGCATTTTTGGAAGACAGCGGCATTGCGATGCAAAAAGGGACCATTATCGTGGACAAAGCGCTGCAGACAAGCCTGCCGGATGTGTATGCGGTTGGGGACTGCGTACAGGTCACAAACCGTTTAACCGGAAAACCGCAGTGGTCGCCGATGGGTTCTTCCGCGAATATGGAAGGGCGTACCTTGGCGCAGGTTTTGGCCGGACACCAGAAAGAGTATCCGGGTGTGCTCGGCACAGGCGTCGTAAAGCTGCCGGGGTTAAACTGCGGGCGTACCGGACTGACGCAGGAACAGGCAATCGAAGCGGGCTATGACGTGGAGACGGCGCTTGCGATTACGGACGACAAGGCGCATTATTATCCGGACGCGGCATTTTTCGCGACCAAATTAATCGCGGACAAAAAAAGCCACAAGCTGCTCGGCATGCAGGTATTTGGACCCGGCGCGGTGGACAAGATGGTCGACTTGGCTGTACTGGGGATCCAGATGGGGGCAAAACTGGAAGATTACGAAAACACGGATTTTGCTTATGCGCCTCCGTTTTCTACCGCGATCCATCCGTTTGTCCAGGCAGTATACGTATTGTTAAATAAGTTAAACGGTACTATGGTCAGCATGACGCCCGCGGAATACGCGGCCGGAAAAGCGGAAGGCTACCGGGTATTGGATGTAGCGCCGGCTCCGTCGATTCGCGGCGCGCAGTATATCGAACTGGCAAAAGTGGATGGAGAGCTTGCTGGGATTGGCAAAGAGGAGAAGCTGCTGCTTGTGTGCGTCAAAGGCAAACGCGGCTATTTCCTGCAAAACCGCCTGCGGCATTATGGCTATACGAATACTGTGGTGCTGGAAGGGGCGACATTTTTTAACGATGTCAAAGTAAAGGGCGCCGATACGAGCGTATCGAAAGAAGAAGAAACAAGGGTCAAAGCGCTCGGCTTTTTAAAGGATAAACGCACGCCGGATAAATTTAACGGACGTGTCATTACAAGAAACGGAAAAATAACCGCACAGGAAGCGCGGGTAATTGCGGAAGCGGCGGAAAAATTCGGAAGCGGCGAGGTAACGATGACATCGCGCCTTACGATGGAAATCCAGGGAGTCCCGTTTGACCAGATCGACGCGCTGCGGGAATATCTGATGGAAGCAGGGCTGCAAACGGGAGGTACGGGTTCTAAGGTGCGCCCGGTGGTATCGTGCAAGGGAACGACCTGCCAATACGGCCTGATCGATACGTTTGCCCTGTCCGAACAGATCCATGAGCGGTTTTTCCATGGCTATGCAGGGGTGAAACTGCCGCATAAATTTAAAATCGCGGTCGGCGGCTGTCCGAATAACTGCGTGAAACCGGATTTAAACGACCTTGGTGTGATCGGGCAGCGGGTTCCGCTGTTTCATGCGGCAAAATGCCGCGGCTGCAAGGTCTGCCAGGTGGAAGCGGGCTGTCCGATCAAAGCGGCGAAGCTTTCGGACGGAACATTGTCCATCGACGAACACGCATGCAACCACTGCGGACGCTGTGTGAACCAATGTCCGTTTGGCGCGATGGAAGATTATACGGACGGCTACCGTATTTACATAGGCGGCCGGTGGGGCAAAAAAGCAGCGCAGGGAAGATACCTGGACAAAGTGTTTACCGATCAGGAAGAAGTATTTGCCGTAATAGAAAAAGCAATATTATTGTTCCGGGAACAGGGGAATACCGGAGAGCGGTTTGCGGATACGGTGGCCCGGATTGGGTTTGCGGACGTGCAAAAGCAGCTTTTAGCCGATGATTTGCTGGCGCGCAAGACGCAGAATCTGGCGGCGGCGAAGCATATGAAAGGCGGGGCGACCTGCTGATTGGTACGCGCAATCCAAACAAGACGACATGTTATTTTACGGTAACCTGCACATAAACCGTCTTGGAAGAACCGTCTCTAAGTGTGATATCTGCGCGGATTCTGGCGATTCCGGCTTGTTTTGCCGCAATGGTTCCATTTTTCGATACGCTTGCGACTGCTTTTTTGGAGGATGTATAGGCTGCTTTTTGCAGATTGTTTGGATTGCATTTGCTGTTTAACGGAAACGCGGTGCGTTTTCCGGGTTTAAGGGTAATGGATTTTTTTGCGGTTACGGTTGCGCGGATCGCTTTTGCGGCGGCTTCGGCCTTGGATTTGGTCACCAGCCGGTAGATGCCCTTTTGTGCGATCGGAACGGATAAGCTGCCGGATGCGCGCACGGTATAGATGTCGGCATTTACCATGCTGTCGCTTTGGCCGTTTGGTTCGATTCGATAAAGGCACAGGCGGCTTCCCGCCGTCAGGTCTTTTGTGTCTGCTTTCAGCTTGTATTTGATTTTTCCGTCGTTGCCGCGGACGGCCAGTACGAGTATGGGATGTCTGCCGTCCGCGGCTTCCGTAATCTGCGACAGGATGGATTTCGTTACGACTGCCGTATTTCCAGAAGAGCTTGTCTGCGTGACGGCAGCTTCGGCACGGACGGTGCGCGCGGTTTCTTTTACGGTTACAACCGCAGTCGTATGGGCGGCGATTTCGTTTAGTATGGATTGTTTCGTGCGGCTTATGACCGTTCCCGCAGGATCCGTCTGGGTAGTAATGGTTATGGCAACTTTGCGGCCCGCGGAATTGGTCATGGTTTGCCGGAGGATGGAACCGCTTTCTTTAGGCGGCTGGTTCGCACCAGTGTCCACGGGTGGATTGGGCGTTAACGCGGTCCCCGGTTCCGCTGGGATATATTTCGTGGGATCATAGCCTGCGGGCGAGAGTGTCAGCACGGACAGCGGAAACAATTCTCGGGCCGATGCGGAATAGGTATAGGCAGCCTGTCTGCCCCATGGGTCTGTAAATGTATAGCCGCTGTCCGCGCTGCCGGGCAGCCCTGCCAAAAAGAGATGGTCCGGTGCGCCGATTGTTTGTTCGTCACAATTTGTAATGTCTGTCAGATAACTGCTGTCTCCTATGGTTACGATATTCCACATATGTCCCCCGGCGCCCTGGGCGTCCGAATTTCCCGTAAGTTCGCCGGATACGAGATAACAGCGGATGTCCTGTTCAAAATCGCTTGCTTCGCACAGATAGGCAAATGCCTTGGAATAGCCCTCACAGACCGCGTTGGTAGACGCGTCGCCGTCAAAAACGGCGGTCATCTGCCATGGCCCGTTACAGTCGATTTTGGAGGCTTGGGATGCGCTTTGGTCGTATGCGGTGCGTGCGCAGATTTCCGTCCGGTATGCGCATAGCTTTTCATAATCACTGCATGCGGCGTATTTCTCGACGATTTGATCTGCCGCGGCTTTTGCTGCCTGCGCATAGGCGGCTTTTTGGCCGTCTATTAGGTATGGCGCGTAGGTGCTGTCTTCGTTTTGCACCGCAAAATCATCGGCAACAAAAAAAGAAAAAGACAATTGTCGTATCTGGAATGTGCCGTCTTTTGTCGGCGCCGGCAGTGCATACGCGGTCTGGTATCCTCTGGATTTGTGGAACCAGTATAATTCATAAGGGCAGTCCGCCAAAAGCATACGTACGACTTTCGAAATGCAAAGATCATTCGTCAGATAACTGCGGATGGCGGCTTCCTTATTTTCGCAACCGGGCGGGCACGTCCCGGTGATGAGTATGTCAACGGTAAATTCGGCGCGGTTTCTCGTCCCTTCCGCGATTTCCGTAAAAACTGTTTTTAACTTTGTATATAGTTCCTGTTCTTTTTCATTGAGCCGACTCTGGCTGTTTGAGCCGAAGTTCAGAGCGCGGAGGGAAAAGCCGGCTGGCTCCTGTAAGGAACGCTCCGCCTGCGGCAGGCGGATCCAGTCTGCGGATTCGGCTGCCGCGGCGGGTAACGGGGCGCCTGCTAAAATTATGGCTGCGGCCAGCAGCAAATATGCGCGGATGCGCGGGCCGTATGTGCGGTGGTGTTTGTTCATATTTTCCTCCAAGCGGTAAAGTCTGTGACCACCATTATAACGGATTCTGAAATCGGTGTAAAGTCCTGAAAATAGCTATAAAATTTACAGTTGTTGCGGTGTGCGTTTTCTGTTACAATGAGTATAAATCAGGCAAATGAAATCAAATCGGGAGGAATTGCGATGACGGCTGCGTTAATTATTGCTTCTGGAAAAACAGACGGTAAGGAATTTTTAAAACCGGATAAAAAAATCGGCACGATAACCGCCATTGAACGCATTGTGCTGTCGTTTCAGCACAGCGGCATCCAGCGTATTGTAATCGTAAGCAGCGGGGCGGATGATTTCGTAAAAAAGCTGGTTCCATCTATGAATCTGACGTTTTTGGAATGTGCGGACGGCCCGGAGATGTTTGACCGTATCAAGACGGGGCTGGCTTATTTAGAAGATAAATGTACGCGGGCATTGATCACGTATGTGGATATCCCGATGTTTTCCGCGGATACGGTGCGGGCGTTGCTGGATGCGCATGCGGACCTGTGTATTCCGTCTTATCGGGATCGCTGCGGCCATCCGGTGCTGCTGCAGGCAGCGCATTTTGCCCGGGTTCGGTCTTATACCGGAGGGCAGGGGTTAAAAGGGGCTACGAAAGCGCTTGGTTTATCCATACAAATCGTGGAAGTGGCGGATGCGGGGATTCTTTCCGATATACAAAAAGATACGGAATACGAAAAACTGCTGCCGGATCATGACCTTGCGAAGTTGCATGCGTCGTTTCGATTTCGTATTTATAAGGAACGCACATTTTACGGTCCCGGGCCGCATCATCTGCTGTGCCTGACACGGGAAACCGGGTCGCTTTCAGAGGCATGCCGGTATATGGGGATATCTTACAGCAAAGGGCGCAAAATCATTGCGGCGATTGAGTCGCAGATGGGGGTACGGGTGATCGAAACGCAGCAGGGCGGCAGAGGGGGCGGTTTCTCTCATCTGACGAGAGAAGCAAAAGAGCTGATGAGGTGTTATGACGCGTTTTGTACCGATGCAAAACAGGTGTTTCAGGAATTGTTTGAAAAACACTTTTCGCATCCCATGAAACCGGATGTATAAAAGACGTTTCAGAAAACCAAATAGATCTTTCAAAATCCCCGGACTGTCGTACAGCACAGTTCGGGGGTTTCGTTCGTTAGGAAATGTGGTTGTTGTTTGACTGGTGGATTAAGAATCAAGTTCATCCAGGAGCGCCAGGAGGCTTTCTTTTTCTTCCGGCGTCAGGACAGACGGTTCCATGTCATAAGGGGAGAGCGGGGCCGTATATCCGGTAAACAGCATTACCCAAAAGCAAAAGGCCGCAAGGAAAGACAGCAGTGCACAAAAGAAAAGGCTGTAAACGGCGGACACAATCCCGGCTGCAGTCCAACAGGAACCCAGTATGATAAAGCATACCCGTTCCAGAAACAGTTTTTGTTTTTTTTGTTTTTCTTCCAATTTTTGAAACGCCAGTTTTTTCTCTTCGATTTTTTTTGCAGATTTGTTTCTTTGTGTGTTCATATGCGCATCACAGCCTTTCTTTTGTAAATTGTAATTGCAGTATCATTTTGACATTATACTACGCATTACATAGAAAGTACATAGTATATTGAAAAAAAGATGAAAAAAGTAGATCCGATTGTGGGAGTTCACATCAAGTGGTCATTTTGGCTGCGGGGACGCCGGATAAGGGACGCAGGCCTG
>CAJUIH010000075.1 GCA_910586045.1 uncultured Eubacterium sp. | reverse complement strand
CCGGGAGGCCAAAAAAGAAAAATTCTCTTATGGAGGTTGAAAAAGATGATGAAAAAGTATATCACCTGCACAAACCAAGTACAGCGCTGGGGCATTTTTGAGATCGCCCTGGAAGGAAACCGCGGCGGCAATCCGTTTACAGACTATACGATCCAGGGTGAGTTTTGCGGGAAAAATGAACACAAAACCGTGGAAGGCTTTTATGACGGGGACGGCGTATACAAAGTCCGTTTTATGCCTTCTTTTGAAGGAACCTATACATTTCAAATCTCCGGGTCCTATGCACAGGATCCGGAATACCACGGCACGTTTGAAGTAACGCCTGCAGAAGAGGGCAACCATGGACCGGTAAGGGTAGCGAATCAATACCATTTTGCGTATGAAGACGGCACACCGTATTACTCCATCGGCACGACCTGTTATGTATGGGCGCTGCAAACGGAAGAACTCCAGGAACAGACACTCGAAACGCTGAAAAACAGCGCTTTTAATAAAATTCGTTTCTGTATCTTCCCAAAACACTATGACTATAATTTAAATGAACCGTACAGCTATCCATACGAAGGGACGCCGGTAGACAGCTCGGTGCTGACAAGGGACAATTTTATGGCTTATAATGGCTGTCCAAAAGGAAATGACTGGGATTATACACGGTTTCGCCCGGAACATTTTGCGCATTTGGAAAAACGGATCCAGGATTTGATGGAACTGGGGATCGAAGCGGACTTGATTGTTATGCACCCGTATGACCGCTGGGGATTTTCCATGATGTCTAAGGAAGAGGATGATTTGTATTGGAATTATGTGATAGCGCGCTTTTGTGCGTACCGCAATGTATGGTGGTCCCTGGCAAATGAGTATGACCTGATGCCGCAGAAGTCCCTGGAGGATTGGGAGCGCTATGCTTCGATTCTATGTGAAAAAGACGTGTACGGCCATCTGCGCTCCATTCATAACTGCCACAAGATGTATGATTTTACAAGGCCATGGATTACCCACTGTTCGATTCAAAGGACGGATCCATATCTGTCCGGGGAGCGGGTAACCGAATGGCGGGAACGTTACCAAAAGCCGGTCGTACTAGATGAGATCGTATACGAGGGAAATATCGAGCTGAACTGGGGGAATATTCCTGGCGAGGAGATGAACCGCAGATTTTGGGAAGCAGCGGTGCGCGGCGGCTATCCGGGGCATGGGGAGACGTATCTGTCTAAGGATCATTTGTTATGGTGGTCGCATGGCGGCGTTCTGAAAGGAAGCAGCCCGAAACGTTTCGCGTTTTTACTTCAGATTTTGAAAGAAACGCCGGGACCGGGCCTGGTGCAGATGCACCCGTCGGCAAAAGTACATATGGCTACCCGGGAAGACCTCTGCGCAACGGTGGACAGCCTGCTTCCGGTACCTTATTATTTATATTATTACGGATTCCGCTGCTCGGCATTTAAAGAGTATTATTTTGACGATGAAAAAGAATACGAGGTGGAAGTGCTGGATACCTGGGATATGACGATTACAAAATGCGGTACGTTCCGGGGCAAATTTCAAGTGCCGCTGCCTGGAAAACAGTTTATCGCGGTAAGGATTTTCGAAAAAGGCCTGTTGTAGCAGTTCGCGGCGGCTGTCGGATTTGGATTGTGCCGGCAGCATCTTGGAAAAGGAGAGGACGGATATGAAGTTTGCATTTAATATTGAATCTAAATTGTGGAAATTTTTTGACTGCGCCGGAGATTTGGTTGTATTAAATCTGCTGTTTATACTGACTTCGCTTCCGGTCGTGACGATCGGCGCGTCTGTGACAGCGATGGACGCCGTCCTCTTTCGGATGAAAGAAAAACGAATGGACGATGTCAGGACGGAATATTTGCGTGCGTTTCGGTCGAATTTTAAAAACAGTACGGTAATCTGGATGGTTTTTTGCGTCTTTGTCGTACTCTGCCTGCTGAATTTGCAACTGGTTTCGAATGTAAACCCGGATAACCGGAATCTTATTTTTATGGCGCTTGGCACGGTGTTTCCGATTATGGCTATGACCGTTTTATACAGTTTTGCGATGCTGGCCAGATTTCAGAACGGCCTTTTGGCGACTGTGCAGAAAGCTTTTGTCATAGGTATTTTAAGCCTGCCGTATACGATCACTATTTTTCTTGTTTTGACAGCGTCCGTCCTTGCGGGGATCCAGACCTATTTATCGATTCTGATTGCTGCTTCTGTCTGGCTGCTGATTGGGTTCGCGCTTGCCGGGTTTGTATGCTGTGAAATGTTTTATCGTGCGTTTCGTAGGTTTACATTTGCGGACGAATTGTCGAAAGACACGCTGGACGAGGAGATGTATGCACGGCGTGCTTTTTACAGGGAACAGAAACAGAAGAAAAAATTAGAGAAAAGGAAGAGCTGAAGCGTATGTTTTTACTGGCATTAATATTGTTGCTTATTTTGATGGTGCTGTCTACGACAAAGATTATGCAGCGGCAAAAGACCGGGGATGCTTCCTGGGGAGAGCCGGCGGTTACGGTTATGCAGCTTATTTTGATGGGTGCAATGGTCATAGTGATGCTGCTGTAAGCAGGAGGGATGTCCCGGCGGGCAGGCCGTTTTGCAAATTGCCAAAAGCAGAATCAAAAATGATAACAGGAGAAAAGAGCCGTTTTCTGGCTCTTTTTTTGTTTAGGAACCGCCGTGTCAGCGTCCGTTGAAAAGAAAAGCAAATATAAACTACGGTTTTCAAAAAAAGGTTGACAATCGCTTTATTCGTGTAATATACTATAATCATAATTATGCATAATTATTAATCATGTTTTAGATCGGATACGAATGACAGTTGCATGCAATTTTTAAGCTTTGGAAACAAAAAACATAATACAAGGAGGCAAAGAATGGAACAAAGAATGGCAAAAAAGCTAACGGCGTGTATTCTTTCTGTGTCCATGGTATTTGGCGGCATGGCGGCAGGCGTGCCAAAGGAAGCGCAGGCGGCTGCAAAGAAGTCTGTCACAGTAACGGAACAGGCAGAGCTGAACCAGGCACTGAAAAGCAGCAGGGTTTCAAAGATTACTGTTAAGACGAAAAAAGCGGTTTCGCTTACGGTGAAAAAAGGGGATTATAAGGACAAGACGCTGGTATTGTCCGGGAAAAAGATCACATTGCAAAACACAGGCAGGTTTCAGAAGATTTCCATCCATGATGCGAAACAGTTTACGGAAAAGGCGAGCAACAACACGTTTTCTGTGACAGACCCAAATACGTTGAAGCTGACGGCGGATAAAAACGCAAAAATAAGCGAGGTCAGGCTAAACAGCAGAAGCGAGAAAGTCGTAATCGCGGCAGACGGCCAGGTCAGGAGCTTGGCTGTGAACAGTGCCGGCAGCTGTGTTTTGAAAGGTTCCACCAAAAAAACGGTAGCAGTAAAAGTAGCGTCCGCAGGGAAAGGCGCGAAAGTGAAACTCGCTGTGCCGTCTTTTGTTAAATCGAACGCGAACGCCACAATCACGGCTTCGGCTGGCGCAGAGGGAGCAGTGATTCAGGCAATGCACGCGGGCGTAAAAGTGTCTGTCATCAATGGTTCGAAAGGCAATATCACTTTGATGGATGCGAATGGAAATCAAAAGAAATTGACATCGGGAAAACGTGCGTTTAGTACAGATCTTGCATCCGATGCGAAAAATAAGCAGAATAAAGTAACGTTTGATCTGAATTATGATACGGCAGGCGCCAGGCAGACGGTTTCCGTACAATCCGGAAAAAAGGCGGCGCAGCCGCAAAATCCGGTGCGCAGCGGATATTCGTTTGACGGCTGGTATACAAAAGCGGACGGAGGAGAGAAGTTTGATTTTGCAAAGGCAATTACCGCTGACCTCACGCTGTATGCCCATTGGACAGAGACGGTTTCTGCCGTGAACCAGAAAAAAGTAACTTTTGCATGGAATTATGGTTCGGCGGGTACGTATCAGACAGTGTCTGTCAATGCGGGCGGGAAAGCAGCGCAGCCTGCAAATCCGGTACGCAGCGGTTACCAGTTTAATGGCTGGTATACATCCGAGGATGGGGGAGAGAAGTTTTCTTTTGATGAACCGATTACAGCGGATGTTATTTTGTATGCACACTGGAGTCTCAGCGGCAATATGGGTGGTTCCAGTATCGGAAACGGCGGCTCGGGATCTTCCGGTAGCGGCAGTACAGGAGGCAACAGCGGCGGCAATATCGGAGACAACGGTACAGGAAGCGGCGGCAGTACGGGAGACAACAGTACAGGAAGCGGCGGCAGTACGGGAGACAACAGTGCAGGAAGCGGCGGCAGTACAGGAGACAACGGTACAGGAAACGGCAGCGGCGGCAGTATCGGAGATAACGGTACAGGAAACGGCAGCGGCGGCAGTACCGGGGATAACAGTACAGGAAACGGCGGCAGTACGGGAGATAACGGTACAGGAAACGGCGGCAGTACGGGAGACAACGGTACAGGAAACGGCGGGGACGGCAGCGGCGGAAATACCGGAGGCTCCGGATCGGAACCGTCTGATCCGACGCCAAATTCCTACTCGATCAGATATTATTGGAATGATGGCACAGACGAAGTCTACCAGACGGATTCCATTGCTTCTGCATCGACCATTGTTAAGCCGTCTGATCCTACAAGAACAGGATATACATTTGAGGGTTGGTACCAGAGTGCGGATTTGACTATGCGATTTGATTTTACTTCCATTGTATCCAAAGATATAGATTTGTATGCAAAGTGGAAAAAGAAAGAAACGGAAGTGAAAAGCGATAACGGAGTAAAAATCAGTATTTCAGAGTACTATGAAACCGTGACGGAAATGAGGCCGGTACTGCAAGGTACGATGTCCGGGGCTAACAACGTTTTATGGACAGTTTCTGATGGATCGGGCCATTATGATAAAGGCGAAGCATTTATTGATTCAGGTAATTGGACGATAAAGGATGTCCAGTTGCATGAGGGCAAGAACACATTTGAAATTACGGCAATAAAGCAAGAAAACGGAGATACAGCGGTATTAAATGATATCGATATCATCTATGATCATGGTGAAATGCAGGCGTATACATCAGAAGATATCACCTATTTCAAAGATGAAGACGGCAGTGACGCAGAGGATGGCTATATTAACAATGTAATCATTGTTACGTTAAATGACGACAGCGAAAAACAAGACCGTGAACAAGCGCGCGCAGACCGTGAAGAAGCCCTTACCCGTATCTGTGACCGGGTAAATGGAGAGGTTGTAGGCCAAATTAACGGGGCTTTGATGTACCAGATTCGTTTGCATGCGGATCAGAACCGATTAGCGGATGACGCGGATCCATATGAAAATCTGCAAACGCTATGTGAGGAAGCGAAAGAGGCGGGCGGCGACCTTGTTGTTTCGGACGTTTCCTGCGATTTGGTGCAGCCGCAGGAGGATCCGGTAGAAGCGGCGGAAGTTCCAGCAGAAAGCGTTCATCAGTTACAGAATTTTGCCGGAGAAATAAAAATACCAAATGACCCATGGGCCTATGATCAGGATTGGGATGAGGAGAATCCAAGCGGCCTGAACTGGTGGGCAGAGGCAGTCCGCGCACCGTCTGCCTGGGCCTTGGATCATTATTTCCGAGACATTACCATAGGCATTGTGGACTCCGGCATTCAACGGGGGCATGAAGACCTCCCGGATTTTGAGACGGTGAACGAAGGGAATGTTGTAAAAAGCCACGGTACGCATGTGGCGGGTATTATCGGCGCAAAGGATAATAATGAAAAAGGCATTACCGGAATGGTATGGAAGAAAAAACTTTATAACTATGACGCTTATCAGGGGGCGACGACTACGTTCCGTATCGCGGACGGTGTTACAAAGCTGATCGAGTCTGGCTGCAAAGTGGTGAATAATTCAAATGGGTCGAAATACAGCAGTGTGACGGCCGCGGCAGGTTCCGCAAAACAGGCGGCTACTCTTGTCGAAAATCTTAGCAGCCGTGTCACACAGGATTTTATTATAGTCTGTGCGGCAGGCAACGATACATGGGATTCCCGCAGAAATGGATCGTTTAGCGCGATTGAAAGCGGAGAAGCGCTGGATCATATTATTGTAGTTGCGGCGGCTGATATGCCGAATGGCGGCGACTATAAACTGACATGGTTTTCCAATTATGGCCAATATGTTACTGTGGCAGCACCTGGAGCAAGAATTTATAGTACCGTCGATACCGGAAACGGTTATGGATTAAAGAACGGTACTTCGATGGCGGCTCCGATTGTAACGGGTATTGTATCTTTGGTTTGGTCTGTAAATGAACATATGAAAGCAAAAGAAGTAAAGCAGATTATTATAGATACAGCCCAAAAAGAAGTAGTAAAACCATATGTTTCCAGCGACAATCGAACGTATGATCTGGTAGATGCCGCGGCAGCGGTAAAAAAAGCGATTAGACAAACCTGTGGCGATGGAGATGTGAAAGGCTGCTTTGTAGACGCTGCAACAGGCAACGCAATGCCAAATGTCAGCTATAGGATTCATGAAAGCACAAACAGCGGCGCGGTTATTTTGGATTATCTAACGGCGGATGAAAATGGGAAATTCTCATTTTCACTTCCGGCAAATCAATATGTAATTGAGGCTTATGGAGATTTTGTAACCAGTTATACGCCGGTAACGGTTTTACCGTTTGAAACCGTCCAATTGGGTGATATTCCGCTTACCTATGCGCTGGAAAGCAATACGTGCCGGGTTGTGTTGGAGTGGGGCCAATATCCATATGATCTGGATTCCCATTTTAATGCGAATAAAAAAGACGACGGCAGACGGCTTCATGTTTTTTATGCACATAAATGGGAAGAAGAAGCGAATCTGGATGTAGATGACGTAACTTCCTATGGACCGGAAACCATTACGGTGGAGAACTTTGGGAAGCTGGACGGTTTTGTTTATTCCGTTCATAATTATACACACCGAGGCGCGCAAAGCGGAGAACCGGGCGCGTTTAGCGGCGCAGGCAGCTTGGCTAATTCCCGCGCGACTGTCAAAATCTATGTGGGCGACACGCTGCGTGCTACCTATAAAGTACCTGAAAACCAGGCTGGCACCGTCTGGAATGTATTTAAAATTGACGCGGGCGGCCGGATTACGACACTGAATACGTTTGCGTATATTTCAAATCCGGTAGCGGTTGGCGCTGGTTATGTGAATGCGGATTCTTCAGATTCTATGGAAGATTATGATCTTGAGAAGACAGGTGCGGACAGCGGCAGTACAGCGGAAAGCGCGTCCCTGATTTCTGAGGGCGGCAGTGAAACGGAAGAACATACAGATCAGCCCGCAGGGAATGGAAGTGAAACGGCAGAAAGCACAGATCCGTCTTCCGGGGGCAGCAGTGATGCGGCAGCGGATAAGAATGAAGCTTCAGATGCCGGCAGTGGTACAGCAGCGGACAAGAAAGAAGCTTCGGATGCCGGTAGTGATGCAAAGGATCCGGACAAAACGTCGGTTGCCGGCAGTGACGCGGCAGCGGATTCGGACAAAACTTCAAACAGCAGCGATGCGGCAGAAAACACAGGCACATCTGCCAAAAGCGATGCGCAACTGACGCAAGGTACAGAAAATCCCGCAGAAAACGGCACGGATCCGGGAAAAGATGCCGCATAATAAAACAGCATAACAAACGACCGTAGTTTCCGGCTGCAGGCACAACTCATACATGCAGTACGGCAGGATTTGTATTTAAGACAAACGCCAGAGGACAAAGATGGTTCTCTGGCGTTTTTCTATCGGCGATTTCCGATCTGCGAAATTTCAGACTGGTAAAGGCGCAGGGACATATGGTAAAATAACAGCAGACAAAGGGCCGTGCCCGTAAATCCGTTTCGGGCAAAGCATGACGCTTTAACCGGGCTGAGTGATATTACAGACGATCCGGCGTACTGGATCAATCAGGCGGTCGCGGCATATTATGGAGTCGATTCGATTATCGGGGTTTCTCCTTAACCGGAAACCTTTGGCTGTTGGCTGCTTAAAAGATGCTTTATTTGTTCATACATCCCCTTTTCGATCGTATCATTATGCCTTGCCCTGCGCGTATAGACGGTGATAATCTGGATACTGTCATCCTCTGTCAGGCGATGGCTGTCTGCATAAAACAAAGCAAAAAACAGCTCCAGCAAGTGGGTGTGCATAATTCCCGTCGCGATGCTGCGGACAAAGCTGTAATCTTCATAAGTTTTGAAAAATTCTTCCAGCAGATAGTAGGCCAGATATCCGCGTAACATGGGTTCCGCATCCGGGCAGTCACGGTGCAGTTCATCGCGCAGCGCTTTTAGACGCGCGTTTCCTTTTGCAAGGGGCAGCCGATGCAGTTTTTTGAAATAGATCCGGCACAGGCGGTATAAAAACGGAGAAGTAAATTTTAAAAACGGGTGATAAAATCCGCTGGTCAGCATCGCGCAAGTACTGTCATAGGGAATGGAAAAAGGGGCGGACGCCTGGTTTAAATAGGCGGCGGGATCTGTGGGGGCAGTACGGGCACCGGATGGATTGCCGTACGTCTGACCGTTCGTAATGTAAAATCGCTGCAGTGCTCTGGCATAAGACAGCAGTCCGGCATAAAGCATCGGGCGCGGCAGATTTGCATGCAGGATGTGCGCGGTCAGTGCAGAGCGGATGTTTTGTAATTCCTGCAGATAGCCGGGATCGTCATTTGTTCCGGTTTTTGCATAAGATACGTCACGGTACGTCGTTTGATAGTGCAAATGATCCAGATTGTTCAAAAATAATCTGACGGCCTGCGGGCAGGAAAGCAAAAGCAGCTCTTCGGCAAAGGATCCATAATTGATCCGCAGGCGCGGAAAGATACGGCATACGTCCGGCAGGCCTTCTTCCCCAAGGGAAAGCTGAATCTGACAGACCCGGTCTTTTGTCAGAAACGGGCAGTTGCCTTTGGAGCCTTTGAAACGGACAGTGCCATTTTGGCTTCGCATACTCCCGCGCAGACGAAGCCCCCTGGTATCGGTTTTCGTCTTGTATTTTTCAATCGTATGTTTGTCTAATACTACCTGCCAGCCATGGCAGCAGGTGTTGGGGCAGTCGCCCATGGTGCATTGGAATTGGGAATAAAAACTAAGTTCATGTACTTTCATAAGATGATTGTAGCATAGTCTGCGTAAAAGGGAAAGTCTCAGCGCATCTTTTTGCCCCGTTCTATTTTCTTATCCGGACGGAATCCGTTCGCAATCATAATATCCAGCAGCTCGTCCAAATATTTATCCGATTGATGCACTGCAAACGCGTCGGTATCGATCGGAATATTTTTTTCGTGCATCTGGCGGATGCTCCAGATATAAAGCGCGTCCAATATGGGCAGGAGCTGTTCGCCGGATTTGGTAAGTACGTATTTGACGGAAGGCGGAAATTTTGTTTCATCTACCACACGCGCAATCATGCCGTCCTCGCACAGCTCCTTGAGCTGCTGGCTGAGGACTTTTTCTGTGATCGGCAGGACTTTTCGGGTATGGTTGAATTGTATCTTTCCAAAGGTATAGACTTCATGCAGGATTACCATTTTCCATCTTCCGCTGATACAGTGCAGGGCATAATGGTAAGGATTGGTTGGTTTTGCAAAATCTTCTCGCGCCATGTTTTGATTCCTCCTGTATTTTAAATTGCAGCCTAAATTGTTAATATTCTAACATATTTCCAGAAAGAAAAATCTATAAATTGCATAATTTTTGTTTGTAGATATTAGAAAATATGCATAATTATTAAATTAAGAAAAATAGTTTTTTGTGGATTGTGCAATAAAAAGAGCAGGCATATTTGTTGCTTTTCCAAGACACCAAAAGGAAATTACATCTCTTTTTCCCGTTTAAGTAACAAAAAGGTGTCTAGTTGTGAAAAAAAACAGCATGTTTTACAATGGAAAACAGAAAGGGCGAGAACCCATAGAACCTGTTTCATAGTCAAGAAAAAATCGTAGAAAGGGAGTATTGCAATGGTAAAGAGAACTTACGAACAATTGGAACCTTATTTTCCGCCAGGACATTTTGGCGTAACATGCAAGCGCTATCATGGAAAAGAGGAGACCGGCGCAAGCAAGTTTTGGATCGGCGTTTCTGAATTTGAGCCGGACGGCGGAGCTGACTGGGCATATGAAGATAACCCGCTGGAAAAGGTTTATTATGTTTTGGAAGGTGAGATGACAGTTACGGATCAAGACGGAAACAAATATGTCATCCATGCAAATGAGAGCATCAGCTTTCCGCCGAACGAAGGCCGTGGCCTGAAAAATGAAAGCGGAAAACCGGCGAAAATGCTTGTAATTATTAATTACCCTGAGTCCTGATAAGGAGGAGCTTGCTTTATGATAGACGTACAAAAAGAGTTTGTGGAAAACCTGTTTTCCATTAAGGGAAAAACAGCGATTGTAACAGGCGCGACCGGCGCGCTTGGCGGCGCGATTGCCGTAGCTTATGCAATGAGCGGGGCAAACGTAGTAATTACAGGCCGTAATGAAAAAAAACTGGCAGCAGTGGCGGAGCAGATCCGGCAAGAAGGCGGCATATGTACCGTAATCGCCGCAGATCCATCCAAGAGTGAGGATGTGGCAAACATTGTAAAGTGCGCGGTGGATACATACGGCGCGCTGGATATCCTGGCTGTAGCGCATGGTTATAATAAACCGCAGAATATGCTGGAGCAGTCTGTGGAAGACTGGCAGTATATTATGGATGCGGATTTGAAGAGTGTTTATATCGTATGCAAAGCGGCGGCGGAAAAGATGGCGGAGCAGGGAAAAGGCGGCAAGATCGTAGTCGTATCGTCCGCACGTTCGAAAATGGGAATGGCCGGCTATACCGGATACTGCGCATCCAAAGGCGCCTGCGACTTGATGATCCAGTCTATGGCCTGCGATTTGTCCGCAAAATATAAAATTAATGTCAATTCCATCAATCCGACCGTATTCCGCTCTGATCTGACCGAGTGGATGTTTGATCCGGAATCCGCTGTATACCAGAACTTCTTAAAACGTCTGCCAATCGGAAGGTTAGGGGAGCCTTATGATTTTATTGGCCTGGCGATTATGCTGGCGGCACCGGCATCCGATTTTCTGACCGGCGGCAATTATGACGCGACCGGCGGTTATTGGGCATGCTAAAACAAATAATCATTTGAGGAGGAGATTTTTACTATGAGCAAGAAAGTTTATGTAGACCTGACCCATCCATTCAGTGCAGAGATTCCGCGGTGGCCTTATTTTGACAAGCCGGTCGTAGACAGCGCGCATACAATGGCAAAGGGCGGCGTTTTGACACAGAAGATTACCTGTACCATGCATACGGGAACGCACTGTGATGCGCCGCGCCATGTTATGGAATATGAATTTGACGGAAAAAGGGCACGCTATACACATGAAATGCCGGTAGACGCTTATACAGGCGACGCGATTGTTTTAAAGATTGACATTGAGCCATGGGGGCTGATTACCGATAAGCATCTGGATGAAGCATGCAGGAAATATAACATCAATCCGGCTGACCTGGAGGGAAAGGTACTTTGTCTGAATACAGGTATGCACCGTTTATTTGACGATTCCAAAGCGTATTACCATTATGCGGCAGGCACGGGCATTGATGCCGGCAAATGGTTTGTAAAGCATAAAGTAAAATGTGTCGCTATGGACGGCCAGGCATTGGATCATCCGCTTCATACGGCAATGGGCAATAACGGAATGACACGTATGAACCTGCTCGGCGCAACCGGACGTCCGATTACGGAAGAGTATAAGGAATTGTTCGGCGAAGAAGCTTATGCGGAATTTGATAAAGAAGAGTATATCCGGATTCACGGACAGGCGGCTTACGATGAAAAATTCGGCGAGCTGGAAAATATTGGTATTTGGGGAACATGGGAACCGTGCCATAAGGAAATGCTCGGACATGGGATTGTAGGCGTAGAAAACCTTGGCGGCGATCTGGATAAGATTCCGGCCGGCAAATGGTTCCAGTTCTTCTGCTTCCCGCTCCGCTGGTATATGGGCGACGGATGTATGGCACGCTGCGTGGCTTACATCGAAGAAGACCAGTTGGAAGATGTAGCGGACCGTACGTATACATACGGCGGTACCGGATATGCGGATACGGAAGGCAACGGCGGAAGCTGCCTGGAATATATGCAGCGTCTGTTCAGCCGCAAAAAATAACACGGGACAATGGTGTGACGATCTTGTGACAGTTGCAGTTATTCCTGATTTTATGGCACCGGACCACGGGGGCGGGGAAGTTATGCGGGATTTTTTTCATGGCTTTCCCGCCATTTTCACTTTTGCTACTGATTACCGTTTGAAAGCCGCGGCGCTTTTCAGACACAGTGTTAAGGAGATGATTATGAATAATGTAAACCAACTGCCGGACGGCAATAAAAATTCGATTTTTCGCTTTGGCGCATGGGGCTGGCTGACAATTATTTACTGCCTGCTGATGTTTTTCTTATATGTAGGTATGTGCAATGACGGATCCAATATATCCGCGCCGAATGTAGCGGCCGCGCTCGGTGTAGAAAGCGGCGTGATTATGAACATGAACTCAATTGCCGGATTGGTCGGCGTTGTATTTTTTATCATTGCGGGACAGGTCAACCAGAAAATCGGTCCCCGCATGACTTCCGGTATTTTTACGATTGTCGCGGGGATTGCTTATGTGATCGCATGTAATGCGGGCAGTACGGTGATGTACTGCATCGCGATGTGTTTTGTATACGGCGGTATTATGTCCGCCGGCTATGTGGCTGGCGGTACGCTGGTAGCCAACTGGTTCCCTAAGAAAAAAGGGATTGTCATGGGATATACAACGATGGGTCACAATCTGGCGTCTGCTTTTTATGTACAGCTTGTTTCTATTTTGATTGGGCCTGCGGTATTAAAAAATATCGGGATGGGTGTAGTTCCGATTGGGATTGCCGCGGTGGTAATCGGTGTATTGGGTATGGTTCTGATCCGCAATACGCCGGCGGAACGCGGTATGAATCCAGACAATGTATCAGACAAAGTATATGAGGAAGAATATGACCACAGCTCGGTAACCCAAGACGGCGGGTGGACGACCGGAAAACTGCTTGCGACAAAGGAATTGTGGCTGGCTGCGATTACAACCGGGTTTTTCCAGATTTGTTCGGTCGGCGTTATGAGCCAGTTGGTGCTGCGTAATGTAGAACTGGGCTTTTCCCAGCAGGCGGCAATGAATGTAATGACCGTTCTGGCGCTTGGCGGCGTAGTCGGTTCTTGGCTGGTCGGTGTCATTGATGAAAAAATGGGGACCAAAAAAACAATGGTATTATTTGGAATCTGGTATGCGATCGCGCTGCTTTTAAACTTTACCGCGGTCGATCAGGTTACGCCGCTTGTGTATGTATCGTTGTTTATGATTGCGATGGGGATCGGCGGATCCGCGAACTTTACGACCTCTCTGCCGACTTCAATTTTTGGACGGCAGGGCTTTGATAAAGTAAACGGCGTTATTTTCCCGATCCAGGGTGCGATTACAGCGCTTTGTTTTGCGGTAAACGGTGTGGTACAGCTTTTGACAGGCGGCCAGATCCGTTATGCGTATATTGTATTTGCAGGCGTCGCGCTTGTCAATGTGCTGCTTGTGCTTACCGTGGATGAGCATAAATACAATCGTGATTATAAAACGGCGCAGAAAAAATAATTCACCGCAAACAAAAATAACAAGATAATCCGTTCACGTACAAAACAAAATAAAATCGATAAAAAAGAAAGGATGATGTTCATTATGGCAAAGAAAACCATTATTACAGTGGCCACGACCGGGGCATGGCCGAAAAAGGAAAATAACCCCAACGTACCGATGACCCCGCAGGAAATCGCGGACGACGTCTATGACTGCTGGCAGGCAGGCGCAGCGGTTGCGCATCTGCATATGCGTGACGACGAGGGCAACGGAACGATGTCTACGGAAAAATTCCGCGAAACGGTAAAGCTGCTGCGTGAACAGCATCCGGATTGCGACGTGGTATTAAATCTTACGACATCGGGCGATTTACATGCAACCGATGAAACAAGGCAGGCGCATTTAAAAGAACTCCGTCCGGAAATGGGAAGCTATGACTGCGGTTCTATGAACTGGCTGAATTCCTCCCTGTTTTTAAATCCTCCTAAGTTTTTGGAAGAACTGGGCCGCAATATGCAGGAATGGAACGTAAAGCCTGAAATCGAAGTATTTGATCCGGGTATGATTGCGAACGCGGCATATTATCTGAAAAAAGGCGTGCTCAAAGCGCCGCTTCATTTCCAGATGTGCATGGGATGCGCAAACGGGATACCGGGATCGATGAAAAATTTGGTATTTATGAAAGAAACCATGGATTCCCTCTGTCCGGGTTCCACCTGGAGCTGCTTTGGCGTCGGGCACTGCGCGATGGAAATGACCTACGGCGCGGTTGCCATGGGCGGACATATCCGGGTAGGGATGGAAGATAACGTGATGTATGCCAAAGGCCAGCTTGCGGAAAGCAACCGCCAGTTGGTAGAACGCGCGGTACGCGTGATACGCGAATTTGGCAACGAGCCGGCTACCCCAAAGGAAGCCCGTGAAATCCTGGGCCTGTCCAAATGAGTTGGGGTCCGTGTTTTTTGTACTACCACTGCCCGTCCTGCGGGAAAAAATTTAAATACGCGTCCGATTTGATCCCGGTATTCGCGGATACATTTGGCTTTTGCCCGGACTGCGGCATCCAGGGCGTCTTTGAAAAAGACGGCGCCCGCACGCCGGACGACCTGGATTATGTGGAAGTCGAGGAAGAATAGCGAAGCAGACAAAAAGGCTGTAAAAACAATGGAACAGAAAAATAGATGATACAAAAAAGCTGGAATAATGATAGATAGGGAAAGGATGATTGGAACATGAACAGCATAAAAAATATCCTGATCTGCGGGGCGGGCATGATGGGCAAAAATATAGCCTTTGTCATGGCATCCAATCCGGCATACCAGGTTGCCTTATACGATATTTACCCTACGGACGTAGAAGCGGGAATCCGTACGAATACTAAACAGTTAATCGAAAAAGGAGTGCTGTCCGAAGCAGAGCTGGCAAAGCGGCTTTCGCGGATTTCTTTTACGGATGATATCGACAGCGCATTGGTTTCAAACGCGGATTTTGTGATCGAGGCTGTCTTTGAGGATATGAAAATCAAACAGGAAACATTTGCGAAGCTGGAGGCACGCTGCCGCAAAGATACGATTTTCTGTACCAATTCCTCCGTAATGAGCCCGTCGCAGATCTCTGAAAAACTGCAGCACAGGGAACGTTTTGTGGGAACCCATTTTTGGAATCCAGGGCATTTAATCCCGTTGGTAGAAGTCGTAAAGTCAGACGCTTCTTCCGATGAGGTGGCGAATACGGTTATGGACGTCCTGCGTTCGGCCGGGAAAAAGCCTGTTTTGTGTAAAAAGGATGTACCGGGTTTTATTGCGAACCGGATGCAGCATGCTCTTTGGCGGGAAGCGATCTCGATTGTAGAAAACGGGATTGCGGACGCGGCGACCGTAGACGAAGCAGTGCGTTACTCATTCGGCCTGCGCCTGCCGCAGCTTGGGCCTATGGAAAACGCGGATCTGGTAGGGACGGATTTGACCTATAACATTCATGCGTATATTTTAAAGGATCTGGAAGATTCCCACGAACCGTCCAAACTGCTGACGGAATTAAAAGACGCGGGCAAGATCGGATTTAAGACAGGAGAAGGGTTCCAGACATGGACCAAGGAACAGACCGAAGAATCCGCCGCGAATCTGAACGCATATTTAATCCGCATGCTTTATGGAAAATAATAACAGGAATAACAGGAGGTGAAAAAATGCCTGCATTAATATCGCTGGAAGAAGCAGCCGCATTGATTAAAGATGGAATGAGCGTGATGTTCGGCGGGTTTATGGGATGCGGTACGCCGCATGATCTGATCGATATACTGGCGGAGAGCGGCGTAAAGGATTTAACGTTAATCTGCAATGACGCATCCATGCCGGGCGGCCCGATGAAAGAAGACCACTATGGGGTAGCGAAGCTGGTGCATAACCATCAGGTAAAACGTTTTATTGCGACGCATGTCGGATTGAATCCGGAAGTAGCAAAACAGTCTATGGAAGATCAAACACTGGAGGTCATATTAGTGCCGCAGGGATCCCTGGCAGAAATGATCCGTGCCGGCGGCGCGGGGCTGGGAGGCGTTCTGACGCCGACAGGCGTAGGCACCATTGTGGAGGAATCCCCGCTCTGCCTAGGAAAACAGACGATCCACGGCAAAGATTATCTGCTGATGGATGCGCTGCGGGCGGATGTGGCGGTGATCGCCGGCTCTGTCGTAGACCCGAAAGGAAATGTCTGGTACCGCGGCGCGACGAGCAACTTTAATCCGCTTATGGCGACGGCTGCGGATACGGTTATTGTAGAAGCGGAAGAAATGGTTTATCTAGGTTACATACGTCCGGAAGATGTGCGTACGCAGAGCATCTTTGTGGATTATGTTGTGAGGGGAGGGAAAAAACGTGGATCGGTCTGAAATCAAACAAGTGATAGCCAAACGTGTAGCAAAAGAACTGCATGACGGAGATGTGGTAAACCTGGGTATTGGACTGCCGACCATGGTGCCGCAGTTTCTGCCGGACGACGTGCATGTTACGCTCCAGTCGGAAAACGGCATTTTAGGTACGGCCGCGGTTGACGAATGGACGCACAGTCCGCTCCATATCGTAGATGCGGGCGGTTCGCCCTCGGCAGTGGCCGCGGGCGGCGCGTTTATCGACTCCGCAACCTCCTTTGCCATGATCCGCGGCGGCCATGTCGACGCAACGATTTTGGGCGGACTGGAAGTTGACGCGGAAGGTTCTTTATCCAACTGGATTATTCCGGGCAAGAAAATGCCGGGTATGGGCGGTGCGATGGACCTTTTAGTCGGCGCGAAAAAAGTAATTATCGCGATGGAGCATACGGCAAAGGGTGCGCCTAAGATCTTGAAAAAATGCCGCCTGCCGTATACGGCGATTCACTGTGTCAACAAGATCATTACGGAAATGGCTGTAATCGAAGTAACAAAAGACGGGCTGCTGCTAACGGAGTATAACCCGGAATTTACAGTAGAGCAGATCCAGGAAGCGACGGAAGCGGAATTGACAGTCAGCGCGGATTTAAAACCAATGATGTAAACGGTACGGCCCAAAATCCTACATTGCCTGCCAGACGGTAACCGTTCCGACAGGGAGTTACGTTTTAAGCTTGCCGGACGCTGGAAGAGACGGTTTGCCCGGCTTTGTGGCGGCCCTCCAGAATGGTAAGAATCCCTAAGTATTCTGCATTTACGAATCGGCCTGCCCGGTCGCGGCGCCTAGTTCGCCCTGGCTGCGCCAGCAGCTAAAGGCGCCGCTTGGCTTCGCCCCTTAGTGTATCAGGCAGAATACTAAGGGCTTCTAACCATTCTTCCAAAGCCGCCACAAAGCCGGGCAAACCGTCTCTCCCAGCTAATCTTCGCAGGCTTTACAACGGGTATCCGAAACGTAATCGTAATACATAAAACGGATTCGTGAAACCTTGTCGGCCATCCATCTGCTATTTTGCGTTTCTATGTAGTGTATGTTATGTAGAGCGAGAGAAAACCAGCCGGATGAGGGACGCGGGCCTGGCTTGCGGCGACGTTGGAAGAATGGTTAGAAGCCCTTAGTATTCTGCCCGGATACCTAAGGGGCGAAGCCAAGCGGCGCCTTTAGCTGCTGGCGAAGCCAGGGCGAATTAGGCGCCGCGACCGGGCAGGCCGATTCGTAAATGCAGAATACTTAGGGATTCTTACCATTCTGGAGCCGGAGCCGCAAGCCAGGCCCGCGTCCCTCATCCGGCGTTCCCGCAGCCAAAATGTAACACCCTATCTGAACTGTTACGAACGATTAAGTAAATTTTGTAGAATTTTCATAAAAAAG
>CAJUIH010000074.1 GCA_910586045.1 uncultured Eubacterium sp. | reverse complement strand
GGTGCGCGCAGAATGAAACGAAATACACTGACAAAGGTTGCCTATCAAAATATGAAGTATTATAAAAGCCGCAATATTTTAACAGGCGTGGCAATTTTTTTAACGACCGTGCTGTTATTTGTCGTTCCAGCCGTAGGAAACGGGATGATAGACATTCAATTTGCGGCAGTAAACCAATTGTATCCGTCTTGGCACGCCTTTTACCAGGATGTAGATGAAACTACGGTTCGCCAACTAGCCGCGCATCATGCGATTTCATGCTACGGACTGCGCAGCGACGTCGGCTTGCTGCACGCGGACGGGGTTACGGCGCCCATGCTGTACCTGGACGCGCAGGGGTTGGATTTTCATCATGCGGCGCTTGCTAATGGATCTTTGCCCAAAGCGGAAAATGAGATCGCCGTTTCGCAAAACATGCTGCAGGCACTCGGACAGAGCTGGGAAATCGGGGATACGATTACGGTTCCGTACCAGATTTACCGGGATGGCATGCTGGATTTAACCGAGACAAAACCGTTTCGTATTTGTGGATTTTTGAAAGACAATGCGAATGCGGCCGCAAAAAAACAAGATCAATCGTATGCTCTGGTATCAAAATCTTTTTTACAAAAGGAAATACCCGTCCGGCAGATCACATACCGCTTCTTATTTCAAGTAAACGATATCGAACATCCTACCACAGACCAGATTCAGGAAACGATCCGGTCGATTGGGAGTCAGTTTCAGATCCGGGAACAGAAAATAAATATCAATCGGGAGTATCTTTCGGCAAATTATGTAGATCCCGTCGTGCTGCAGGCAATCCTTGGCATTATGGCAATGATTGTGTTAGCGGGCGTCATTACGATTTACAGCATCTATTATGTATCGATGAACCAGAAAATCCAGGAGTTTGGCAGGCTAAAGGCAATTGGGGCGACCAAAGGGCAGGTAAAACAGATTCTTTTAAGGGAAGGGATGTGGGTGGCTATTTTCGCCATTCCTCTTGGACTGGTCTTCGGCACGTGTATGGTCCATATTGTTATGAAACTATTAGCCCGCTTTTCCTCTGGGGACCTGGCCTATACAGAAACGGTCCGGGAGCTTTTGGATCATGGGGCAGAGACGCGGCTTTCCTTGTGGATGTATGTCCTTGCGGCTGTGGTTTCATTTTGCACCGTATGGATTTCCCTTGTCCGGCCGATGCACGCGGCGGCAAAGATTTCCGAAATCGAGTCCATGCGTACATACGAAATGGGTAGAAAAACGCAGCAGAGCCGCAAAGGATACCAATCTTTAAACATCGCCCGTCTGGCTTGGCGGGGGTTTTCGGAAGATAAGAAAAAGAGCCTGCTGACGATTTTGGCAATGTCCGCGACCGGGCTGTTGTTTATGGTAGCTGCAACGGTGTTGTCCTGTGCCAATCCTGCAGAAAGCGCCGGCAATTCTATTTTGGGCGCTTATGAGATCGCGCCGATCGTTGCGGAGAATGACCGGGAAAACCCGCAGTTTCAATGGGCGGAAGTACAAAAAGACAATCCGCTTTCCGAAACGTTGCAAAAACAAATTGCAAATCTGGCAGGCGTAACGGGGATAAGCATTTTTTCCAATGTCCGGGTAAGCGGCGGGCCGTTTGAAGAAAATGATTTCCAGCAGATCAATGGGGTCCCGCAGGAATATGCAAAAGAACTGGAACAGGGAATCGAACAAGGCAGCGTAACCTATGAGGATTTAAAATCCGGGGACCAGGTCGTGATTGACCGGACACTGCTGCACTGGTATCCGGATCTTTCCATAGGCGACCGGCTGAAGCTGACGGTATACGACGGCGATGCGTCTTACGAAAAAGAATTTGAAATTGCGGCAATCGGGACGTATCGCGTCGGGCTGACGAATTTTTGCTACCTGCTTACGGCAAAAGAAGCGGCAGACCGGTTATGCAGACATAGTTCCCAGGCATATTTCCAGGTTATGGCGGATCCGTTGTATGACCCGGCCCTGGAGGAGTCTTTGCGGGAAATTGTTGCGCAGTCCGGCCGCTTAGAGCTGCGGACCTGGAAACAGGAATACGACACCTGGAAAGAAGGGCTGGTGCTCGTGAGCGGGGCAAGTTATACGTTTCTTGGCATTTTGGCTGTGATCAGCATTATGAATTTAATCAATACCATGATCCATAGTGTACAGGTTCGAAAGAAAGAGTTTGGGGTCCTGCAGGCGGTCGGCATGTCTGATTTCCAGCTTTTTCATATGCTGCAGATTGAAGGGCTTTTTTATACGGCGGGAACACTGCTTTTGTCTGTAGGAGGCGGAAGCCTTGTCGGTTATCCGGTATTCCTCTATGCGAAAAGAACGGGTATGTTTAACATCAGCGCCTATCATTATCCGGCCGCGGCCGCGGGTATGGTATCCTGCGTGCTCGTATTGATCCAGGTCGTTTTGACCGCGGGCATTGTAAAAAGTGTGAAAAAAGATTCGCTGATTGACCGGATCCGTAATTTTTAGACCGTGGCAAAGCAAACGGGGCATACCGTGAGAAACATTGGAAAATGCTGGAATCTTAATATTTTATTAAGATATGGCCAATCCTATTGTGTATTGGCAAAGGTCTTGTTATACTTTGAAAGGTGAAAGTTTACAGTTCGTTCGTGCCGCTTTTTGTACTTTTGTGGAATCGGCAGTTTTGACTGTAAGAAAGAAACAGGAGAGAGGAATGGGCAAACGATTGAAACAATGGATTTCGGCAGTTCTGCCGTATGGGTTCCTGCCTTTGCTTGTGGCATTTTCATTTAATATGGCTGTGTACGGCGGGGCCAGAATGATTGCGGAGGACTGGCATCATTATAACGTGGAAAGTCCGTTGGATGGGCTGATTCCGTTCTGGCCGCCGTCAGTCGCGGTTTATCTTGGCTGTTATCTGTTTTGGGCAGCAAATTATATCTTGATTGCCCGGCAGGAAAAAAAGGAAATCTGCCAGTTTTTTTCCGCGGATTTTATTTCCAGGGCAGCCTGTCTGGTCATTTTTTTAATATTTCCAACAACAAATACACGGCCAGCCGTAGAACCGACGGGTTTTTGGAATCAGGCGATGCGTTTGGTTTATTCGGTGGATGCGGCTGATAATTTGTTTCCGTCGATTCATTGTCTGGTGAGCTGGTTTTGTTACATCGGCCTGCGCGGCAGAAAGGAAATTCCGCTTTGGTACCGCTTTGCGTCTTTAGTAATGGCTGTTTTGGTATGTATCTCCACACTGACGACAAAACAGCATGTGATCCTTGATGTGGCGGGCGGCGTGCTTTTGGCTGAAATCTGCTTTTGGATTGGGAAAAAACAAGCGGTATGGAAAACTTATGAAAAACTGCTTGACCAGGCGCTTGGTTTTTTTACCAGGCAAAAGCGTACGTAACCGATTGGAACCGATCTATTTATAGATCAAAACATTGGGGCAATAGAGAGGTATGGAATGCAGACAAAAAAGAAAGCGGTATGGAACGGCGTATTCCTGTTTGCCGTATTTGGGCTTACAATTTATGGGGTATTTCATGGGGAAGACCTCACAGCGATGGCGCAGGCAATCCGGGGCGCAGATTTCGGCTGGCTGGCGGTTGGCATCCTGTTTGTACTGTTTTTTATTTGGGGGGAGTCGATTATCATCTGGTATATGATGCGTTCCTTTCAGATCTTTTTGAAAAAGCGTATTTGTTTTCTGTTTTCTTCGGTCGGTTTTTTCTTTAGCTGCATTACCCCGTCGGCAACCGGTGGACAGCCGATGCAGATTTATTATATGCGCAAAGAGCGGATTCCGGTTCCAGTCGCAACGGTAGTGTTGATGGTTGTGACGATTACATATAAACTGGTACTGGTCGTAATAGGACTGGGCATTCTTTGTTTTGCGCCGGGTTTTTTACACCGGTATCTGGAAGAAATCCTGCCGGTTTATTATCTTGGAATCGCGTTAAATGTGTTCTGCGTTAGTTTTATGACGCTTTTAGTGTTCCATCCGCTGTTAGCCGAACGGATCGTACTTGCGTGTATGGACGGACTGGAACGGCTGCACCTGTTAAAGAAAAAAAAAGAGCGGCGGATCCGGTTTCAGGAATCTATGCAGGTTTACCGGGAAACAGCGGCTTATTTAAAAGAACATAAGCGTGTGATCTTTCATGTTATAATGATCACATTTTTGCAGCGTCTGGCATTGTTTGCCGTTACCTGGATGGTTTACCGGTCTTTTCATCTGTCCGGTACTTCCATGTGGGACATTGTTTTGCTGCAGGCTGTGATCTCGGTTTCCGTAGACATGCTGCCGCTACCGGGCGGAATGGGTATTAGCGAGACTTTATTTTTAAAAATTTTTGTTCCGGTATTCCATGCCGCTACGCTCCCGGCCATGGTGCTTTCGAGGGGGCTTGGTTATTACAGCCAGCTTTTAATCAGCGCGGTTTTTACTGTAGCGGCGCATATGTATTATATGATGCGCGCTTCTGCGCGTGAAAAATCGGAACAGGCAGAATGTCAATAACAAATACAAAATGATGAAATACGGGAATATAGGAGGCTGTAAATGCTTGGTTTTTGGGATTATACGGTAATACTTACCTATGCCAGTTTTGCTTCGGCATGTGCGGGTATTTTCTGTGCGGTTTCGATGCATCTGCATTGGGCAATTTTCTTTTTGGCCATCTGCGGATTTTGCGATATGTTTGACGGAAAAATAGCAAGGACCAAAAAGAACCGGACAGACGATGAGAAAAGTTTTGGCATTCAGATTGATTCTCTCTGCGACATGGTTTGTTTTGGCGTGCTGCCGGTTGTGATCTGCTATAAGGCGGGGATGAACCGGCTCTACAGCCTGCCGGTACTTATTTTTTACGGTTTGGCGGGATTGGTACGTCTTGCGTATTTTAATGTAATGGAAGAAAAGAGGCAGGCACAGACGCAGGACGACCGGAAATATTACCAGGGGCTTCCAATTACTTCGATGTCTGTCGCGCTGCCGGCTTTGTTTGTAGCGACTCCGGTATTTGCGAACCGCGGCCTGTTCCTTGGTGCAATGCATCTGCTCGTACTGGCTGTGGGAATTTTGTTTATTACAGATTTTAAGCTGCGCAAGCCTGCTACAAGGGAAGTGGTCCTGCTTGTCTGTGCGGTCGCGCTGTCTGTGCTTGTACTTGTTTTTGTAGGGAATAAAATCAAAACACGAAAGCAGCCTAGAATCGATCCAAATACCGAACCTATGGATATGCAGACAATCGATCAAGATCAGGAATATGCCATACAATGGGAGGTGACAGATCATGTATATAGTAGCTGACCGAAATGGGAACCTGCAGACCGAAGCTTCGCTGTTAGACCAGGTTTTAGACAAGATGTACCGCCATGCGGCTGGCAGGATGCTGTTAAAGCCGCTTGTGGTGCCCGCGGTTTCTAAGTTTTGCGGGAAATGTCTGGACAGCGGCATTTCCCGTATATGGATCCGTGGGTTTATCCGCCGCCATTCCATTGATCTGGCGGAATATGAAGAAACATGCTACGCATGCTTTAACGACTTTTTTAAACGAAAAATTTGTCCAAACAGGCGCGTGGTCTGTATGGATCCGCAGGCATTTACAAGCCCGTGCGACGGACGGCTGTGTGTCTATAAAATCGACGATAGCTGTAAATTTTCGGTAAAAGGCACCGCGTATACGGTGCAAAGCCTGCTGCGCAATGCAAAGCTGGCCGGACGGTTTACGGGCGGCTATGTATGGGTATTTCGGCTCTGCGTCGAGGATTACCACCGTTATATTTATACAGACCAGGCCAGGGTATCTAAGTTTGTCCATATCCCAGGCGTTTTTCATACGGTAAAACCGGCGGCTTATCAGAATATTCCGGTTTATAAGGAAAATACAAGGGAATACTGTCTGCTGCGCACAGCGCATTTTGGAACCATTCTGCAGATGGAAGTCGGGGCGCTGCTGGTCGGAAAAATCGAAAATCATCCGCATACAGAATCTGTTTGCAGAGGGCAGGAAAAAGGGAATTTCGCTTACGGAGGTTCTACGATTATTTTACTGTCGCAAAAAGGAAAGGTGTGTCCGGCAGGAGATATCCTGCGCCATTCGGCCGCCGGTATAGAGACAAGAGTCAGACTTGGCGAACAGGTTGGAAAGGTGTTTGGCAAGTTCTGACAAACCGGAAGCTGCTTTGCTGTTCATGGCAAAACAGCTTCTTTTTTGGGCGTGGATTTTGCATTTTTTAGGAACTGTATGTAAATAACCTGTGATATTTACGCCGGATTTTTCTTCGAGAGTGCCATGCAAAAATCAGGCGCATAGCGGGCTATGTAACTGATTTTTGCATGGCACTCTCGGAGAAAAAGACAAGCAAAGATCATAGGTTATTTACATACAGTTACTTAGATCACATGCTTGGTATATTTGTATGTTTTGTATACGGCAATTCCGATTTCCGCGAGGGAAACGATACAGATTCCAATTAGCAGGATATTGCTTAACAGGCCGCTTTGCCAGTAGCGCAGCAGATCGCCGTTGGAATAATTCCGAATGCCGGAAGCTTTTTTTATTTGTTCGGCAAATTCCGGGTTCCATAAGGGCAGTACTTTTAGCAGAATGGCGGCAATCAGTATTTCCAGCGTATCGCAGACCAGTGTGCCGTACAGGACGACTTTATTATAATAGCCGACTACAAGACGGATAATTTCATCAACCAGGCCAACGGCCAGCCAAAGCAGAAATACCGGTAAAATCACATGCCATTGATCCAGATTAAAAATACAGGCAACCGTAGTCAGTCTGCCGTTTTCAAAATGAAACGCGCCGAAAAGCTGCGGGGCAAACAGTAAAAGCGCGGAAAATACGCTGACTGCGACGATGGATACGACACTGTCCGCACGGCTGATCACCGCATGTTCATCCGGAACAGGAGGAAGCAGGTGCGGCGACCATAATTTTTTGTTTCCGGTATTATTTGAGGCGGTGTTTTTGGCAAATTCTTTTACAGACCAGTGTTTTTCCGGCATCAGATGCAGTCGTACACCCTGGCGTTCCATAACGGCGAATGTGATCGTAATGACCGCGAACGCACAGAACGATCCATAAAGGGCGGTGGAAAACAATTCCTGGAAAAACGATACCAGAAACGATACGACAAACGGTACGATGGCGCCTTGTGCATGAAAGATTCCCTGCATAACAGCGGAAAGGACAGCAGAGATCCCAACGCCTGCCAAGGCAATCTTAATGACCCATACATAATTGTCATAATAATCCGGCCCGATCAGGCAGCCGCTGTCTGTCCGGTAACGTTTGGCAAATTCATCCGGAGCGCCCAGTTTCTGCAGCGCTTCCTCCGCGGAAAGCTGTTCCGCGCTGCACATATCTTCGATCAATGCCTGCAGTTCCATGCGGATCTCTTCTCTGGAGTCCTGCGGCACTCGTTTCACTACTTCATATAAATAGCGGTTTACCATTTCTTGATCATTCATCTTCATTTCCCCCTATCAAATTCCAAATTCCGTTGGCCATGGATTTCCACTGCTCTGCCAACTCTGTATAAATTTGACTGCCGTATTCCGTACGTTTATAGTATTTGCGCGGTTTATTTTCCGACGTGTCCCATTCGCTAAGCAGCAGCCCCTGGTTTTCGAGCCTGCGAAGAAGCGGGTAGAGCGTATTAGCGTCCACGGGTATGCCTTTTTCATGCAAAGCCTGCACCAGGGCATAGCCGTAGTAGGATTTGTCGAGCTGGCTGAGCACACATAAAATCAACGTACCGCGGCGCAGTTCGGATAACAGGCTTTCCAATAAATCTTTTCCCAATGCATTACCTCCTTTACTGTATTGTGGTTTTTATTATACTGTATTATACACAGTATTGTCAATAGCAGATTATGATTTATTATGAGTTATTTTCGATAGGATAAAAAAAGGATAACCAGAGCATACTCTATATGTTCCATCACAGCCCGAAAACAGCGGCCCATGGAGCAGGAGGAAATTTTATGTTCACAATCAAAATCAAAACGGAATATCCGCTGAAAATGCAGGAAGAACAAGTACTGCAGCAGACGGCGGCCGAAACGGGCGAAAGGGTGCAATGCAGTATGGAAGGCACAAACTATACATTCAGCGGCGACAGTACCGCGGAACGGCTTGCCTATTTGTTTGGTACGGCAGTCGGAAGCTGCAGGCCTTATGCTATTGTAAGCCTGCTGTTTGCTTATGAAAAATCGGATCAGGACGTTTCCGGATGATCTTACAGACCGGGAGGCTGTGGAATTAGCAGGGTAATGAGAAGCCGAAAGAAAGGGGCTGGCGCACGAAGCAAAATACAAACAAGTTATAGTAGATATAAAATAGGAAAATACTATAGTTTGCTGTATGGTTCTTAGTGCGGCAGCCCCCTTTGCTTGACATAGGAGGATAGTCCGAATATAAAAGTAAATGAAAGAGGATTTTGCCGGATGAGGAGAAATGTAGTATAGGAGCAATTAGGAGCAATCGTGTTACCATTGCACCAGCGTTGTGTAAATTTCCCTCACAACGCTGGTATCTTTTTATGTTTAAACAGAATGCCCTTTCAACGAAAATCTTCCAATTAGTTCTTTTAAGTTCTGCGCCTGTGCGGCAAGTTCTTCGCTCGACGACGCGCTGTCTTGCGCGGTCATGGAATTGGTCATTACGGCATCCGCCATCTGCTCAAACCCGATATTGATCTGGTCGATCGCTGCCGCCTGTTCCCTCGCTGCGTCCGCGATTTCTGAAATAATACTCGTGATCTCGCTCGTATTGTTCACCACATGGACAAGGGATTCGGCTGTTTCGTTGACGATGCTTGTGCCGTTTTCTACTGTTTCAATGGATTTTGTAATCAGTTTTGCCGTATTCTGCGCTGCTTTTGCGCTTTCTTCCGCAAGGCTTCTTACTTCTTCGGCAACAACCGAAAATCCTCTGCCGGCTTCTCCGGCACGCGCCGCTTCAATTGCCGCATTTAAGGAAAGCAGGTTGGTCTGCTCTGCGATATCCTCGATATTTTTGATAATATCACTGATTTTTGCGGATCCGGCTTTGATATCCGCCATGGCCTGGATCATGGACTGCATCTGCTGGTTGCAGATCTCTACATTTTTTTCCGCTTCCAGGGAGCGTTTGTTTGCCTTGACCGCATTGTCTGCCGTCAGCTTTACCTGGTCGGAAACGCCTGTAATGCTCGCGGTCAGCTCTTCTAGTACGCTTGCCTGGTCGGTGGTGCTGTCCGCCAGGTTTTTCGCCCCCTGCGAGGAACCGTCGGAGTGGTCCGCTACAAGGTCTGCGGCGCTGTTCATTTGCGTCATGGTTTCATTCAGGGAATGGACAATGGTATCAATGGATTCTTTTAAGCTGACAAAGTCTCCGGCAAAGCTGGCTTCTGTCTGGATATCCAGATTTCCGGCGGATAACTGGGCCAATACCCTGGTAATATCCGAGATATACAGGTTTAAGCTTGCAATCGTATCATTTAAGTTTTGGGAAAGGACCGCAAGTTCATCTCCGGTGTTGATGACCTCAACCGGTGTCTGCAGGTCGCCTTCGGCAAGCTTTACCAAACGCTTGGTTACAGAATCCACCGGATAGATAATATCTTTAATCAGGCGTTTCATCAATACAATATTAAACACTAACAGAAGAATCCCGATGACACTGTTGACAAGCACAGAAATAATAACGGATGATGTAAATTCGCTGTTCGGCGCTGTCATAATCAGACGCCATTCCTTATGGCCTTTGACCGGGCAGTACGCGGCAAATCTGCTTTTTCCATTTTGCCGGTATGTAATGGTACCTTTTTCCGTGCTGGCGAGTATTTTTTTCGTTGCCTTTGCCAGGGAAGCATATCCGCGGTCTGTTTCCTGCTGTGTAATGGCGTTGAACTCGTCTGCAATCTGCTGTTCATCCTTATGGAAAATGACAGTCCCTTCTTCGTTTATAATATATGCATATCCTGTTTTCCCAAAGGTAATTTCCCCGATTTTATCATTAACAGACGCTACCAGATCCACGATGTATACCGTGCCGACGAGCTGGTCATGATTATAGACCGGGGCGCCCGAAATAATAATGACGTCGCCGTTAAGACGGTTTATAATCGGTTCCCCTACGAACACATTTCCTTTCGAAGTCGCCTGGAAGTGGAGCTGGTCGTTAAAGTCAAATTCACCGTAGTTCGAATAGCCTTTTCCGTCTAATTCCACAAATCCGACTTCGTCGTACTGGTTCTGCTCGCGCACGCCGTCCATGGCTTCCAGCTTTTCGGCCTTGGACACGCCCGGATCTCGGATTGTTTCCAACGAAGCGACATTCATTGCGTTTACTTCGAGCGTATGCAGCGTCTGTTCCACTGCAGACGACGTTGAATTTAGCGCGACATTCGCCATATCATGCAGGGTGTTGAGGTTGCTGAAATACATAAAGACGCCGGATACTACAATGAGTATGATTACTACAGTCAGAAACAGTCGTGTAACCTGCATTACCAGGCGTTTTTGCAGTGTCTGATCCTGCTGTGCTGCCGGCGCATTTGGATTTTGTTTTTTCTTTTTCATCTTCCGCCTCCTGTTTTAGAACTGATGCAATTCTATAAATAAAAGATAGTATTAGAATAGCATTTTAAGGGTGTCGTTGTCAATGCTTTGCTCAGAAAGAGTGAACCATGGATTGTAGTTAAATGTTGGTTTACAAAAATCTGTCAAACATGAAACCAGCGGCATCAGGGAGGAGGAGATGCACAAGCTGAAAGGAAAATTACTTCTCTATTTCATGTTGTTTTAATCCGGTTGTTTTTGCAATCTGATCAAAAGGGGTCCCAAAAGTTTCCTCAAACCATTTGCCTTTCATAAGGCTTGTCCCATTTGAGCTTTAATACCCCGTAAATCAAGGCTTATTTGAGATAAGCAGCCATTTTTGTATAAAAGTTTCAGATTTTACTGGATCACAAACTCTCCTTATGGTAGACTGTAACCATTAAGAAAGGCGGTAACGGCAATGGATGATCAAATCATACGATTATCCGGCCAGCCCGCACCATAATCATCGCAAAACGTTTAGGAGAAAACATGTCCCTTCAGTTTATTACAGGCAGTTCCGGCAGCGGGAAATCCACATGGCTCTACGAACAGGTGATTTCCGAGGCAGGCAAGCACCCGCAGAAACGCTTCCTGTTCCTTGTTCCGGAACAGTTTACCATGCAGACACAAAAAGAATTTGTCAGCCGCCATCCGGCGCATTCGATTTTAAATATTGACGTTTTAAGTTTCCAGCGTCTTGCCTACCGTGTTTTTGACGACCTTGGCATGACGGATTTTGTTGTACTGGAGGAAACGGGCAAAAACCTGGTGCTCAGGAAAGCGGTTTCTGCCGTAGAAGATACGTTGTCCGTGCTGCGCGCAAATATGCGCAAAGCCGGGTATATCAGTGAAATGAAATCCCTGCTGTCGGAACTGGTGCAGTATCATGTAACCATAGAGGATCTGGAACAGGTACGGGAGGAATTGGAGGAAAAAAATGCCCTCTGGTACAAGTTAGGCGACATCATCGCATTATACCGGGAGTACCATGCGTTTTTAAAGGGGCGTTATATTACGGCGGACGAAATCGTAAGCCTGCTGACAAAAGCAGCGCCGCAATCCGGTATGCTAAAGGGTAGTGTCGTTGTTTTGGATGGCTATACCGGATTTACCCCGGTGCAGTTGGAATTTTTGGAAACACTGCTGCCTTTGGCGGAATCGGTGCAGGTCGCGGTAACCATAGACAACAGAGAGCCTGTCTATGGCAGGTCCCAAATGCAGGAACTTTTTTATTTAAGCCGCCAGTCGATCCAGGTACTGCAGGAAACCGCGCTGCGTCAGGGTGTTGCGGTTCTTGCACCTGTCGTGTTGGACAACGGGCATACGAAACGCTATCGCGGCGCGCCGGCGATTTTTCATCTGGAACAGAATTTATTCCGCCGCAGCCCGGCCAAATACTGGAAACCGCAGAATGAAATCCAAATCTGCAGCCTGTTTCAGCCCAAAGACGAACTGCGTTTCGTAGCGGGCGAAATCCGGCGGCTGGTGTCACAGGAATCGTATCGTTATATTGATCTGGCCGTGGTGACCGGCGATGTGCCGTCCTATGCAAACTATGCGGAAGAAGTGTTCGGGCTTTTTGATATTCCGATTTTTATCGACCAGAAAAAAAATATTCTGTTTCATCCGATGATCGAACTGATCCGGGCAGTCCTGCAGATGGAAACGGCAGATTATACATACGAAAGCGTGATGCGGTTTTTCAAAAGCGGGCTGAGCGGGATGGAAAATTTCGGACAGGCAGGGGCAGCGGATTTGCTGGAAAATTACGTGCTTGCGTTTGGCATCCGCGGGTTCAGCCGCTGGAAGAAAAACTGGGTACGGCCTGCCGCGTGGCTGGACGAAGAGCAGCTTGCGGGGATCAATACGCTGCGCGCCCATTTTGCAGAGTTATTTACGCCGTTTCATCAGGTGTTCCATCAAAAGCAGGCGAGCGTGTGCGAGATGGCGACGGCTTTGTACGAACTGTTTACAGCATTGCAGATGCAGGAGCAGATTGCAAAACAAAAAGAACAGTTTGAAGCGCTGGGCATGCTGGCGCAGGCAAAAGAAAACGAGCAGATTTACGGCATCGTGATTCGTCTGCTTGAAAAACTGGTAGAACTGCTCGGGGCGCAGACGGTAACGGTTCGTGAGTTTACGGAGATTTTGGAGGCGGGGTTTGAGGCTTCCAACGTCGGCATTATCCCGCCTGGCTACGACCGGGTTTTGTTCGGCGATATCGAACGTACAAGGCTGGAGCATATTAAAGTCCTGTTTTTTATCGGGGTCAATGACGGCATTATTCCAAAAAATGATGCCAAAAGCGGCATTTTGTCCGAATTTGAACGGGAAAAGCTTTCGGATCTCGACCTGACGCTTGCGCCGACCGCGCGGGAGGAGGCGTTTATCCAGAAATTTTACCTGTATCTGAATATGACAAAGCCGTCGGAAAAATTATACCTGACTTATTCGCAGACAGGGCAGGAAGGCGCGACAAGACGGAAGTCTTATTTGATCGGAGCCGTAAAAAAATTATTTCCAAAGCTGAACGTGCAGTCGCCCGCGGAATATGCGCCGGGTGCGGCCGCGACGCCAAAAAGCAGCATGCACGCGTTTTTATCCGGACTGGCGCAGGCGAAAGAACATCAGGAAACGGCGGAATGGAAAGCGCTGTATGCCTGGTATATGCGCCATGAAAAATGGGCGCGCACGGCGGCGGATTATGTGGCGGCGGCCTTTACGGTACACGAAGATTCCGCGTTAAGCGGCCAGCTTTGCAGGCAATTGTATGGAAACGTGCTGGAAAACTCGGTCACGCGCCTGGAACGCTTTGCCGGATGCGCGTTTGCCCATTTTCTGCAGTATGGCTTAAAGCTGGCCAAACGGCAGATGCATGAATTTGAACCTGTGGATTTTGGAAATATTCTACATCAGGCGCTGGAACAGTTTGCAAAACGGATGCAGGCAGCAGGGGACGACTGGTTTCATTTAACGCCGCAGCACCAGCAGCAATACGCGGCGGAAGCGGTTGCGGCGGCGATCGCATCCTGCAGCAATACAGCGCTTGCGGACGGGGCGCGCAACCAGTATCTGGTGCGCCGGATGGAAAAGGTATTAAACCGTACGATAGAGGTACTTGGAGAGCAGATTCGAAGCGGCAGCTTTATTCCGGAAAATTACGAAGTTTCTTTCCAGTATGTAAACCGTTTGGACGCGATCCGTTTTACACTTGGGGAAGAAGAAAAAATGCGGCTTTCCGGCCGGATTGACCGGCTGGATGCATGGGAGCGGGAACGGGAAGTATATGTCAGGGTCATTGATTATAAGTCCGGCAATACGAGCTTTCAGCTTCTGTCTGTGTATCATGGATTACAGCTTCAGTTGGTCGTATATTTAAACGCAGCGATGGAGCTTGCGCGCAGGAAATATCCGGGGAAGGAAATTAAGCCTGCGGGTATTTTTTATTACCATATCGACGATCCGCTGCTGGAAACAGAGGAAGAACTGTCCGAAGAAGAGATCCGGGAACAGATTTTTGCGAAATTAAAGCTGGACGGTTACGTAAACTCGGACCCGCAAGTATATCACGCGATGGACCACGGCATGGGTGCGTCCTCCCATATCATTCCGGTTACGGAAAATAAAGACGGATCGCTGCGCAAAAACTCCAAAGCCGCATCCGAAGAACAGTTCGGTGTTTTGTCGGATTATGTCAGCCGCAAGATTATGGAGCTTGGCAGGCGTATGATGCAGGGGGAGATTGACGTTAACCCTTACGAACTGGGGGACCGTACGCCGTGCGGATACTGCCCGTACTGGAGCGTGTGCGGATTTGACGAGCGCATGGAGGGGTATGCGTACCGGAAGCTCGCGAAATTTGACCAGGCGGGAGAGATTTTGGAACGGATGAAAGAGCGTGAGGATTAACATGTTGTAGTGTATAATTAGGAGACAGATGCATGGGCATATCATGGACAAAAGAACAGCAGCAGGTCATTCAGTTAAAAAACCGCAACCTGCTTGTATCCGCAGCCGCCGGTTCCGGCAAAACAGCCGTACTGGTGGAACGGATCGTACAAAGGGTACTGGATCCGGACCATCCGGTGGATATTGACCGGATGTTAATCGTAACATTTACCAAAGCAGCCGCGGCGGAAATGCGGGAACGCGTCAGCCAGGCGATTGAACAGCGGATGGAGCAGGATCCGGAAAACGCGGGCCTGCGTCGGCAGTATACGTTAGTACACCATGCGCAGATTACAACGATTGACAGTTTTTGCCTGTATGTTGTGCGCAGTTATTTCCAGACCATAGACTTAGAACCGTCTTTTCGCATTGCCGATCCCGGCGAACTGCAGTTATTAAAGGCGGATTTGGCCGCGGAAGTGATGGAACAGCATTACCAAAAAAACGATCCGGATTTTTGCACTCTGGCGGACCATTATGCCACCGCAAAAAGCGACGCCATGCTGACGGATTTTATGCTGCGCTTATATGACTTTTCGCAAAGCTATCCATGGCCGGAGGAATGGCTCGCATCGCTTGCGGATCATTACCGTCTGGACGGCCCGCGGCAGATGCAGGAACAGGGCTGGATGAAAGGGCTTCTGCAGTATCTTAGACGTATGATAAACGGGCTGAAAAAACAGGCGCAGCATGCGCTCTCGTTATGCATGGACAGCGACGGGCCTGCTATGTACGGCAATGCCTTGCAGGATGACCTTTCGTTATTGGACGCGCTTGGCGGCTGCTGCAGTTATGAGGAATACAGCCGGCTGTTCCAGGCGTTGTCTTTTACCAAACTGGGCGTTAACCGTAAATACGAAGGAAGCGCGGCAAAGCAGGAAGCGGTAAAAGCGATCCGCAAAACCGTAAAAGATACGCTGGGCCGGATGCGGGACACGTATTTTTACCAGGATCTGGAACAGATGCTTTCGGATATGCAAAAGATCCTGCCGGACGTCCAGGCGTTGTCCGCATTGGCACTGGCATTTTCACAAGCTTACCGGGAACGGAAGAAAGAACATCATATTTTAGACTTTTCCGATCTGGAGCATTTTGCGCTGCAGATTTTAATCGACAGCGAAACAAAAAAAACGACAGCCGCGGCACGTGAACTGCGCGAAGTATACGAAGAGATTATGATCGACGAATACCAGGACAGCAATTATGTGCAGGAAACGATTTTAAAAGCGGTATCAAGGGAAGAGGCAGGGCAGAACAATATTTTTATGGTCGGGGATGTTAAGCAGAGCATCTACCGTTTCCGTCTCGCAAGGCCGGAGCTGTTTATTGAAAAGTACCGTACTTATACAAGGGAAGACAGCGCCTGTCAAAAAATCGACCTGCATCAAAATTTCCGCAGCCGGAAAGAAACGGTAGAAAGTATTAACCAGATCTTTTATAAGATCATGCATGAAGACCTTGGAAATGTGGAATATGACGCGCAGGCGGCGTTGTATGCAGGCGCTTCGTATCCGAAACCGCAGCAAGACCTGTTTGGAAGCGAGCTTTTGCTTGCGCAGGGCGATGCCGAGGCGCTTGCACAGGCAGGTATGGACAGCGGCCAGGAGTTTGAGGCGCGTATGGCGGCGGCCAGGATCCGGGAAATGCTGGAAACGCAGCTTGTAACAGACCGCGAAAGCGGGAATCTGCGTCCGGCGCGGTATCGGGATATCGTGATTCTACTGCGCAGCACCGCCGGATGGGCGGATACGTTTTTAAGGGTGTTTACCGCTTGCGGCATTCCGGCGCATACTTCGTCGCAGACCGGATATTTTGGTACGGTGGAGATCCAGACCATTTTAAGCATGCTGTCCATCCTGGATAATCCGCTGCAGGATATTCCGCTTGCGGCGGTTTTAGCATCGCCGATTGGAGGGTTTAACGGGGAAGAACTGGCGCAGATCAAAGTCGAAAGCCAGCAGCATTTTTATTATCAGGCACTGCTTTCTTTCGCGGGGCAGGACACATCTGGGCAGCAAACAGCATTTGCACCGGGACGGGAACAGGTAAGGCAAAAAGCGGTCCGTTTCCTTACGATGTACGAAAAGCTGCGGGCGATGACCCCTTATACACCAATCCGCCAGTTGATCCAGACTGTTTTGCAGGAAACCGGATACGCTTCTTATGTCGAAGCCATGCCTGCCGGACGCCAGCGCAGGGCAAATGTGGATATGCTGCTGGAAAAGGCGGTCGCCTATGAACAGACAAGCTATAAAGGGCTGTTTCACTTTGTGCGGTATATTGAAAAATTAAAAAAATACGAAATCGATTTTGGAGAAGCCGATATTACAAGCGAAAACGAGGATGTTGTACGGATTATGAGCATCCATAAAAGCAAAGGGCTGGAATTTCCGATCGTATTCGTCTGCGGCATGGGCAAGCAGTTTAACCGGCAGGATACGAGAAACCGCCTGATCCTGCATCCGGAATACGGGATCGGGCTGGATGCGGTCGATACGGATCAAAGGATCCGAAAACCTGGATTTATCAAGAAAATCCTAGAAAATGAAATCCTGATGGAAAATCAGGGAGAGGAACTGCGCATTCTGTATGTAGCGCTGACCCGCGCAAAAGAAAAACTGGTCATGACCGGGACGGTCAAAGAGGAATTACCTGCCGTTTCCGATGCGGCAGGTATCGGAGATTATTTGTTCCGAAGCGCGGCGTCCTGTTATCTGGACTGGATTTATCCGTGCGTGGTATCCGGCAAAGAGTACTATCAGGTCCGCGTGTACCACCCGCAGGATATCAACGTACAGACGGCTGTGGAAGCGGCAATCGAACGGCTGGACCGCGGGCAGGTGCAAAAGCTCTACCGCACGGCGGATCCGGACGAATACCAGGCGCTCGATCAGCGGCTGTCCTGGATCTATCCGCATGAAACGGATACGGATTTGAAAACAAAAATCTCCGTATCCGAATGGAAAAAGCAGTGGCAGGAGCAGCAGACGGAACAATGGAGCGAATGGGTCGAATGGAACGAATGGATCGAAGAGGAAAGAGAGACGCAGGCGCTTGTTCCGGCCTTTTTGCGCGCCGACGCACCGCAGGAAATAAACGGGGCGATGCGCGGCAGCGCCGTTCACAAAATTATGGAAGAAGTGGACTTTGTACGCAGTATCGCCAGCGGAAACCGGACAGCCGATATCAGGGACCAGATCGGGGAAATGCTGGCGAAGCAGCACATCACGCCGGAAATGGAGTGCATCGTGCCGCCGCGGCTGATCGGGCGGTTTTTGGACAGTCCGCTGGCCGCGCGCATGGCGCAGGCGCAGCAGAACGGTACGCTGCACCGGGAACAGCCGTTTGTTATGGGAATCCCTGCCTCCCGTGTTTACGATGGCGCCAGCGGGGAACTGGTGCTGCTCCAGGGGATTGTGGACGTTTACTGGGAAGAGGACGGGGAGCTGGTTATTTTGGATTATAAGACCGACCACGTACGCGATGCCGGAAAGCTGAAGCAACGGTATGCGCTGCAGTTGGATTTATATGCGCAGGCCCTTAGCAGAGCTACAGGAAAAAAGGTAAAGGAAAAGATGCTGTATGCATTTGAACTCCGGCAGGCAGTTTACTTATAAAAATGGCA
>CAJUIH010000073.1 GCA_910586045.1 uncultured Eubacterium sp. | reverse complement strand
GCCGATCCGTAAATTGCAGAATGCTTAGGGATTCTTACCATTCTGGAGGGCCGCCAGAAAGCCGGGCAAACCGTCTCTCCCAGCGTCCGGGTAGCCAAAATGTAACACCTTATCTGAACTGTTACTGTTTTGTGTCTTTTTCAATTAGTATGCGGAGCCAATGGAAAAATATACATTGCGGCTTCGTTTCTCCAGGCGTATAATAGGAAGCAAAACAGCCGCAAGGAGGTGCCCCAATTGTTAAAAGCTTCTGACTTATTCCATCTTTCTTATTATCAAAAAGCACATTTTACCGGCAGTATCCGCGGTATGCGCTACTATATTGAAAAAGCCGATCCCGACGGTACGCCCCTGTTTCGCGTCTGGATTTTTCCCGGGCCGTTCTGTTTTGACAAAACCGACCGCGCGCAAAAGGAATCCAAACTATTTGCGTTTGAAGAAGCAAGCCTGCCGCTAATCGCCGACTGGCTGAACGAACAGTATGAAACACGCGCTGATTTTTGGAATCAGCACCGTTCTCTTTTGGGATCCTAAATTTTTCCGTATTTTGGAACCTTTTTCCTCCTCATTACCCTATAAGATTGCAGGGATGAAAATCCTCTGCTTAGGGATTCCTAATCCCGGACGCTTTCATGAGGGCTGCCGGACACAAGGAGGTAATGATGAATGTTATTGAGATGGAATCGTACGTGTACGATTACGGCGAAGATTTGTACCGCTTCTGCCGCTCATTGGCCCGCAGCCGGGAGGAAGCGGAGGATCTCTATCAGGAGACTTTTTTGAAATTTTATGAAATGGGCGAAAAACTGGAGATTCGAACAAACCCGAAAGGATGCCTGATGGCAATCTCTGTCAATCTGTATCGGAATTTCAAACGAAAGATGGCCATCCGCAACCGCATCGCGGGAACGGCTTTGCTGCGCGAAGACCTGCCCTGCGCAGATGCGGATGCATCGTCTCTGACACTGCGTGAGGAAGAATATGGGGCACTGGTCCGGGCAGTGAATGAACTGGCAGACCGCTACCGGCTTGTGATCCTCCTGCATTATAGGGAGGACCTGCCGTTAGAAAAAGTGGCAAAAATCCTAAAAATTCCGAAAGGTACTGTCAAAAGCAGGCTTCATCGGGCCAAGAAAATCTTAAAAAAGAAGCTGGAGGATGCGCATTATGAACGATCCTATGAATGAATTGTTAAAACTTGCACTTGCTCCGACCACTCCGCCGCAAAAAAGCCTTTCCTCTGCGGAACGGGAACGGCTGCACAGGCTAAACACTTCGATTCTGTCCGAGGTAAAGGAGAGAGAAGAAATGGGAAAATATGGAACTTACTGTAAAAGAAGCGCCCAAACAGCGGCAATCACTACGGCTCTGCTCTTGGCTTTCGGCTCTGTATCCGCCATTGCCGCATTCCGTTTTTTAAATCCGGCGCAGGTAGCAACCGAATCCAACAATCCAAAACTGGCCGAAGCATTCCAGGGCAGCGACGCGCTTATGCTCAATGAATCGCAGACATTTGACGGCTACGAAGTAACGCTGCTCGGCAGCGCTTCCGGCAAAAGTATCAGCAGCAGCATTCCGGCAGATACGATCGAAGACGAAATTTACGCCGTTTTAGCACTTAGGCGCACAGACGGCAAGCCAATGCCGGAATTTGACACGCCGGAAAATGCAAAACTGCAGTTTTTTCCGTCCTTTTACATCCACGGGCTTGACCCGGCCCGCTTTAATCTGGACGGCATGAGCGGATCGTATGCCGCCTGTCAGAAAAACGGGATCCGCTACTATACGATTGCTATGAGCAATATCGAAATGTTCGCGGATCAGGGTATTTATGTCGGCCTGTGCACGGCCGGCGAGGACGGCGATTATAACCCAAACGCTTATCAATTGGACCCAAAAAGCGGCGATGTAACGCGTAAGGAAAATTTTGCCGGCGTCAACGCCCTGTTTGATCTTCCAATTGACCCAAACAAGGCCGATACGGAAAAAGCGCAGAAATTTCTCGACAGTTTCAATCATCCGGTTTCTGCGCAGCCAAACCTGACGAAAAAAGAAAAGGAGATGGAAAAAAAGAACCAGGAATTGCTGCGTCTGGCCGACGCGTTTTTAGCGGACATTACACCGCAGAATATCAACCAGCTCTGTACAATTACAGACAAACAGATCTGCGTACCGGATGAACACGGCGTATTCACTTACGCATTCCCAATCGGCGAAACAAAAACCGGACACAGCACGGAAAAAGTAAAAGACCGCCTTACAGACAAAACGCCCGGCGTCTTAAATATCAGCAGCGGTTTTGGAATGGGCGGCGATAAAAACGGCTATCACATGAAATATATGCGTTTTACCGCCTATCGGATGAACAAAGACGGAACCATTACACGGTATGAGTACAAGCCGAAAGCCAGCGTAGCAAAAAAAATCGAAGCAAAATGCAGCGCGAATTTAAAAAAAGCGGCGAGTAAGAAATAGCCGCAACTCCTTACAAGAACAGCCGAATAAAGAAAAAGTTCCCTTTCTAGGGAACTTTTTCTTTATCCGATATCGGGTATCCGGTTTTAGGAACTGTAAAGAAATAATATGATAAAGTTACGCAGGATTTTTCTTTGAGAGTGCCGGGCAAAAATCAGGCGCATAGCGGGCTATGTAACTGATTTTTGCCTGGTGCTATCGAAGAAAAAGACAAGTAAGTTTGTCATATTATTTCTTTACAGTTCCTTACTATCTTTTTCATGCTTCGCGCTTGCCCGCCCTATTTTTCTTTGACCATTTCAAGCAGTTCCGCTTCCCCGATGACACGAACCCCAAGCGATTCCGCTTTTGTTAGCTTGCTTCCCGCATTTTCCCCTGCCAGCAGGCACGTTGTTTTTTTGGAAACGGATCCCGATACTTTTCCGCCGTTACGTTCGATTAGTTCCGCCGCCTGTTTTCGTTCCATATTCGGCAGCGTCCCGGTAATCACAAAGGTCATTCCGCCCAGGCAGTCGCTTTCTCCCTCCTGTACGATCCGTTCCATATTTACGCCAGCTTCTTTCATCCGCGCAATCATACGCTGATTGGTTTCGTCCGCAAAAAAGTTTCTGATACATCCGGCGCTTACTTCGCCGATATCCGGCACCTCGGTCAATTCCTCCGTCTGTGCCTGCGCCAGACGCTCGATCGTGCCGAAATGTTTCATTACCGCTTTTGCCGCCGCTTTCCCGACGTTTGGTATTCCAAATCCGGTCAAAAGCTGATATGCATCCCGTTGTTTCGCTCCTTCTATGGCATCCAGCAGCTTATCCGTATTTTTTTCCTTGCCGATAATTCCCTCTTCGATCATATTGCCGCGATGATCCTTTAATACAAAAATATCCGCAATATCCCGGATATAGCCGCGCCGAACGAGTTCTTCTATATAAACCGTTCCAAATCCTTTGATATCCATCGCATCCCTGCTGACAAAATTAATAATCCTGCGCTCGATCTGCGCCGGGCAGGCCGGGGAAGGGCATTTGGTATCCGCAGTGTCTTTTTCCCGTACCGTCTTTGTGCCGCAGACCGGACAGACATCCGGGATCTGGAACCGGTGTACGCAAGGCTCCCGCCGTTCTTTTACCACCTCCCGGATTTTTGGAATGATTTCACCGGATTTGTACACTTTTACATAATCGCCGATTCCGACATCCAACTGGTCTATAAAATCCTGATTATGCAGTGTTGCCCTGGAAACGCTCGTACCGCACAGACGTACTGGTTCAAACACCGCGGTCGGCGTAATTCTTCCGGTTCTGCCGACGGATATTTCAATATCGAGTATTTTCGCTACTTTCTCCTCCGGCGGATATTTATAGGCAACGGCCCAGCGCGGTACTTTCGAGGTCGCTCCAAGGCGTTCCCGGTCTGCCAGGCTGTTGAGTTTGACTACGGCGCCGTCAATATCGTAAGGCAGGTTCCCGCGATTTTCTCCGATCGCGCAGACTGCTTCCCATACTTCCTGGGCCGTATGGCACACCCGGTAATCTTCGATTACCCGAATCCCCTGTTTTTTCAAATATTCATACCCCTGCGTATGGGTAAGGAATCCTGCCCCGCGCTCCTGCTGGATATTGAATATAAACAGGGACAGCCCGCGTTCTTTTGTAACAGCCGTATCCAACTGGCGCAACGTACCCGCCGCACAGTTCCTTGGATTTGCAAACAGACGTTTCCCCGCCATCTCCTGGCGCTCATTTACTTTCATAAAATCCTCATTTGTCATGTACACTTCCCCGCGTACTTCCAAATACGGCAGCGGCTGCTTCAGCTTCTTTTTTACATCCCGAATCACTTTGGCGTTGGCTGTGACGTCCTCGCCAAAATTAATCCCGTCCCCCCTGGTTTCGGCCAGTTTTAATACGCCGTTTTCATAGCGCAGTACGAGAGACAGGCCGTCGATTTTGTATTCGACTACAAATTCCGGATTTTCAAGCTGCTCCTGCATATCGGCTACAAACGCAAACACCTCTTCTTTTGAAAACACATCCTGCAGGCTCAGCATCGGCACATTGTGGCGTACGAGCACGCCCGCTTCCCGCTTCGCACTGCCTCCTACCCGCTGCGATGGCGAATCCGGCGTCACAAACTCCGGATGCTCCTGTTCGATTTCCCTTAGCTCCCTCATCAACTGATCATAGTCATAATCCGATATCTCCGGGTCGTCCTGGTCATAATATTGTTTCGCATGATGTGCGATTAACCGTTTTAATTCTTCGTATCTGTCCGACGGACTCATTGTTCTTCCTCCCAAAGCTGCTGGTTCATACTGCTGCTTTCAAAAATCACCGTTTCATCCGAAGAGTCCCGCAGCATCTGCAGCAGGCGCTTCATCTCCTGCGGTGTAACCGGACGATACTTCCCGACCGGAAGATCGCCCAAACAGATATTCATAATTCTTACCCTCTTTAGGTTCACCACCCGATAATCAAAATATTCACACATTCTGCGGATTTGCCGGTTCATGCCCTGTGTGAGCACAATGCGAAAACTGTTTTTTCCCGTCTGTTCCACTTTGCATTTTCGAGTCATCGTACCCAGAATCGGCACACCCTGTGCCAGCCCGTTCAAAAACCGTTCCGTTACCGCCCGATGCACCGTAACAAGATATTCTTTTTCATGCCGGTTGCCGGACCGCATAATTTTATTTACAAAACTTCCCTCGTTTGTCATCAGGATCAGTCCTTCGGACTGTTTATCCAGCCTGCCAATCGGATAAATACGCTTGGGATAATGCAGGTAATCTACAATATTGTCTTTTTCTCTTTTTTCGGCTGTACAGACAATTCCCCTTGGTTTATTGACTACAAGCAAAATGCGCTCCTGTTCCTCTTCTACCAGCCTGCCCTGATAAAACACCTGCTCCCCCGGCATCACTCGGCTGCCTACCTGCGCCGTTTGGCCTGCGATCCTCACATTCCCGGCTTCTATCTGACGGTCTGCTTCCCGCCTGGAACAAACTCCCGCCGCACTTAAATATTTATTAATTCGTACTCCGTCTTCTTTCATATGATATCCCCTACTCCGCCGCGCATCGCCCCATGACGGAAACACAAAAAACGGTTCCTGTACTGCCGGATACCGGCTCAACTAGTACAGTAACCGTTTTTCATTGTCTATTCTAATCACATAGCGGTTATTTCAAAAGATCTGTTTTGATATATCCGGTCTTCCCATTCCAGGATACTCTTGTCCATCCCTCCGCATAACTCATGATCACGGTAACAACATCCCCCTGATACGCCATGCCGACAAGATTTGCGCTTTCACCGATTGACTGGCGCACATTGACGGATTCGGACAGCCGGATTGTATCCCCTTCGTGAAAATAACGTGACGTACTCGATGACGTTTGCTGCGAACCCTGTGCCTGTTCTACGCCAGACAGATTTGAAACGATATATTCCGTCCGGATATACCCGGTTTTGCCGTCTGCCTTTACCCGGTACCAACCGCCGCTGGCGGATCCATATACGGTAACTTTGGTTCCCGCTCCGATCGTAGCCAGAATCTCACTCTGTGTACTGCGTTCTTTGCGCAGATTTACTTGTGTTTTTGCATATGCGGTCTTTTTATTTGTATTTGCGGCGGAATCTGTCTGGCCTGCCTTTTCCACTTTAGACTTGTCCGATACAAGATATTCCTTTTTCACATACCCGGTATCACTTCCCGCCTTGACCTGGTACCAGCCGTCCCGGCTTGCTCCATATACGGTCACTTTTGCCCCTGCTTTCAGCGTTCGGATAATTTCATTGTCCGTACTGCGTTTTTTTCGCAGGTTTACCTGTGTCTTTGCATATGCGGTTCGTTTTTTTACACTGTTGTCCGCGGATGTATTTTCGGCTGCGTTTTCTGTCTTGTCCTTGCTCGATACAAGATATTCCTTTTTGACATATCCGGTGTCGCCTGCGTTTTTCACTTTAAACCAGCCGTTTTTGCTGACGCCGAAAATCGTAACCTTAGCCCCAGCTTTTAACGTCTTGACTACCTCGCTGTCCGTACTGCGTTTTTTTCTCATATTTACGTCTGTCTTTGCATACGCGGTACGTTTCTGTGTCTGGTCCGCACTTGTCCCATCCGAAGAATCTTGTGTCTGAAAACCGGTTACCGAATCACGGATCGTACTGGTAACCATTTTTTTCAACGCCTGATCTTTTTCCAGTGCGCTGTCATACCCCTGCTGGATTTCTTGCAGCAGCTTTGTCATATCCTTACTCTGCCCGGATTCCGCGAGCAGCGTACTGATTTTTTCGTCTGTCTTTGTTTCTTTCTTGGTCTGGTTATACTGGCTGTATGTATTATCAATATGCGCCGCTCCGTCCTCGTCCTTACGGACATAAAAACTGGACAGCCCGGGCGCCCCGGTTTCAATATCCTTGAATTTCATATCGTGGGACACAAATACAACGTATTCTCCGTCTGCCGCCCCGTCTTTTGTATAACACTTGATATTCTCATACTTTTCCAGGTATTTGCTGAACATTTTGATATAGCTTTTTTCCGAATCCGTGATCGGATACGCAATCTGCTCAATGGAGTCAACGTCCCCTTTTGCATAAAAATCAAAATACTCTCCGATCAGATTGCTGACCTGCGGATTGGCGTCTACTTCAAATTCCTCCGTACCCAAACCCGTTTGGGCAGTCTGCCCGCCCTGCGGCGTTTTGTCCTCTTTTGCTACCATATTGGAAAAAAATATCACAACAGCCAGCAAAACAAGCATTGCGCCTGTAGCGATGTATTTCTTATACTTGGCTAAAATATCCTTGATTCTGCCTGCAGCAGTACTCTGCTCCTGCTGGTCATCCTCTTCAAAATTAGTTTGATTGGCCGCCATGTCCTGCCTCCTTATTTCTATTCGACGAAAAAATCAGAAAAAAATAATGCAACCGGCGGGAATCGAACCCACATTACAGGAGTCGGAGTCCTGCGTTCTATCCGTTAGACTACGGTTGCAAAAGCTATTACATATTATAGCATAGATTTATGAAAAAGAAAAGACTAAATTTCAATAATCTTATTTTTATTGGCGCTGCTTTGTAACGGTTGAGATCAGGTGTTGCAATTTTTCCCGCCGGACGCTGGGAGAGACGGTTTGCCGGGCCTGCTGGCGTCCCTCCAGAATGGCAAGAATCCCTAAGCATTCTGGAGCCGGAGCCACAAGCCAGGCCTGCGTCCCCGCAGCCAAAATATAACACCTTATCTGAACTGTTACGCTGCTTTTAGCTGCGCGGGCGTTTAAGGAAATGGTTTGCCCGGCAGCCGTTTTGTTATCTTAAAAACTCTGTTTTTACATATCCGGTCTGGCCGTTCCAGGACACTTTTGTCCAGCCTTCCGCATAACTCATAATGACAGTCACAACATCCCCTTCATAAGCCAGGCCGACACGGTCCGCACTTTCACTCATAGACCGGCGTACGTTGACTGACTCGGACAGCCGGACCATATCCCCTTCGTTCAGATAACGGGAAGCGGAGGTTCTCTCGTTTGTATTCTCCTCTTTTTCTACTTTGGACTGGCTGGAAACGATATATTCCGTACGGACATATCCGGTTTTTCCACCTGCCTTTACCTTGTACCAGCCATTCTTGCTCGATCCATAAACGGTTACTTTTGTACCCGCTTTCAAAGTTTTGAGTATATCGCTGCTCGTACTGCGTTTTTCACGCAGGTTCACTTTCGTTTTCGCATACGCCGTCCGCGTCTTTGTATTGCCGGAAGCGGATGTCTGTTCGACCTTAGACGGATCGGTTGTTATGTATTCCTTGCTGACATATCCGGTATCCCCTCCGGTTTTCACTTTAAACCAGCCGTTTTGGCTTGTTCCGTAAATCGTTACCTTTGTACCTGCTTTTAATGTTTTAATAATCCCGCTGCTCGTACTGCGTTTCTTACGCAGGTTCACTTTCGTTTTCGCATACGCCGTCCGCGTCTTTGTATTGCTGGAAGCGGATGTCTGTTCGACCTTGGACGGATCGGTTGTTATGTATTCCTTGCTGACATATCCGGTATCCCCTCCGGTTTTTACTTTAAACCAGCCGTCCTGGCTTGTCCCGTAAATCGTTACTTTTGTGCCTGCCTTTAATGTTTTGATGACCTCGCTGTCTGTACTGCGTTTCTTACGCAGGTTCACTTTTGTTTTTGCATAAGCGGTACGTGTCTGTGTTTGATCCGCAGGCGTTTCATCCTCTGAACCGCTTTCTGGCGCATCTTCCGATTCTATATACTCTTTTTTTACAAATCCGGTATCGCTGCCATTTTTTATTTGAAACCAGCCGTCTTTGCTCACACCGACAATCGTGACCTTGGCCCCTTCTTTTATAGTCTTTATCACGTCGCTTTCCGTACTGCGCTTTTCACGCAAGTTTACGTCTGTCTTTGCATAAGCGGTGCGTTCCAACTGATCGGTCTGATCCGTATCCTTTTTGTCTGTCTGCGACTGATTGTCGTCCTCTGATGTCTGTGGTTCGAAACTGGCTACCCATTCGCTGATTGCATCCTGCATGGTCGCCATTACCATTGTCTTTAATTCTTCATCCTTTTCGAGTACGCTGTCATATTCCCGCTTGATCTCTTTTTGCAGGCTGATGACATCTTTGCTCTGCTCGTATGCCGCAAGCAGCGCGTTAATGCTTTCATCGGTCTTATTTTCCTGCCGCGACTGGTTAAACTGGCTGTATGCGTTGTCAATATACGCTGTGCCGTCCTCATCTTTGCGAATATAAAAACGGTGGATCTGCGGTGCGCTGGAATCGATCCCTTGGAACTTCATATCGCACGTAACAGAAACAATGTATTCCCCATCCTCAATCCCTTTTTTCGTATAACATTTGATATCTTCATAAGAATCCAGGTAATTGCTGAACATTTTAATATAGCTTTTTTCTGTTTCCGTAATCGGATGCGCGATTTTGGCAATCGCGTCCACATCCCCGTCGGCATAGTACCTAAAATATTCTTCGGCCAGCTCATTTACCTGCGGATACGCGTCCACTTCAAACGGTTCTGTATTTTCTTCATCTCCAGTTGTTTCCGCAAACAATCCGTCCTGCGGCTTTTTCGCGTCATTGCTCGTCACCTTGGAATTTGAAATTACCACTGCCAGCAGGGCAAGCATCGCGCCTGCCGCAACGTATTTCTTATACGTTCCGCCTATATTTTTGAAACCGCCCGAACGGTTACCATCCTTATGATTCTTATTGTTGGCTGCCATTGGCTACCTCCTTATCCTTTCCAAACACTTCAATTTTACAATCAGTTGCGGGAAATGCTACCAGCTTTGGCCGACTCCCAAACCATTTTGTAAACCGGCCCAAACGGTAACCAGAACATTTCTGAATGAACAGTTAACTAGAAAAATGCAACCGGCGGGAATCGAACCCACATTACAGGAGTCGGAGTCCTGCGTTCTATCCGTTAGACTACGGTTGCAAAAGCTAATATATATTATAACACTTTTTTTCCAAAAAGAAAAGACTAAATTTCTAACAATATTATTTTTTTCTGCTGCTTTGTTTTCGGCAAATCGATGATGCGCTGATTCATTGACCCCCGAAAACGCAGGCTGATATTTTTTTCCGATTCTAAGAACTCCCCATCCACCAGCACGTCGATCATAGACAGCATTTCATCGGTTACTTCACACCGGGCACGGCTGTCCCCCAGCAAATCCGCCTCATACGTATACCCTGTATAACACCAGATATCTTTCTGCGGAAAACGCCCTTTGACATGGCGCAGCAATTTTACCAATACACGCTGGTTTTCCGGTTCAAACGGTTCTCCGCCCAAAAGGGTAAGCCCGTGGATATAATCATGGTTAAGTGCCTCTAAAATTTCCTGCTCTGTCATTTTGGTATATGGACTGCCATATTTAAAATCCCATGTTTCCGGCTGGAAGCATCCTTTGCAGTGATGTGTGCATCCAGATACAAACAGCGTAACCCTTACGCCGGTTCCATTTGCGATATCCGTCTTTTTTATGGCTCCGTAATACATATTGCATGCATCCTCCCAAATTTACGCAATACATCATTTTCCAAATGCAGACTTATTATACCTGATTCCTCTATATCCGACAAGGTATTTCGATAAAAATTTATAAAATCTTTCTATTTTTCCGTAACCGTTCCGATAAGGTGTTGCATTTTGGCTACGGGGCCGCCGGATGAGGGACGCAGGCCTGGCTTACGGCTCCGGCTCCAGAATGGTAAGAATCCCTAAGCATTCTGGAGGGCCGCCGGAAAGCCGGGCAAACCGTCTCTCCATGCGTCCGGCAAGCTAAAATGTAACACCTTATCTGAACCGTTACTATTTTCCAGGGCCTTACAATTTTTGGATTCCGTTATTTGACAGATTGCGTATTTTATTCTATGATAGAAAACAGAATACAAACAGATCTTTTTATACTATATTATTCTGTAGAGGAGATAGCAAATGAGTTTCAAATTTGTCAAGGCGCTACCGACGCCGAAGCTGGTCAAAGAAATGTACCCGATTTCTGATGCGCTTACTGAACGAAAAAAAGAAAGGGACCGGATGATCTCCGATGTGATTTTAGGCAAAGACGACCGGTTCCTTGTGATCATCGGCCCATGCTCGGCTGACCGCGAGGATGCTGTATGCGACTATGTCAGCAGGCTGACCGATATACAGGAAAAAGTAAAAGACCGCGTCATCATCATACCGCGCATTTATACAAATAAACCACGGACCACCGGAGAGGGGTATAAAGGTATTGCTTCACAGCCGAATCCGGAAAAAGCCCCTGACATGCTGACCGGTCTGATTACCATGCGCCAGATGCATATCCGCGCGATTTCAGAAAGCGGCCTGACGGCAGCGGATGAAATGCTCTATTGTGAAAACTGGAGTTTTGTAGACGACCTGCTTTCCTATGTTGCGATTGGCGCGCGTTCCGTGGAAGACCAGCAGCACCGCCTGACAGCCAGCGGCTTTGATGTCGCTTCCGGTATGAAAAATCCGACCAGCGGTGATTTTTCCGTGATGCTTAATTCGATCTATGCCGCACAGCACCCGCATCATTTTATTTACCGAAACAGCGAAGTGGAAACGAACGGAAACCCGCTGACCCATGCCATCCTGCGCGGCGCAGTCAGCAAACACGGCAATACCGTACAAAATTACCATTACGAAGACATTATGCGCCTGCTCGAACGGTATGAAAGCATGGAATTGCAGCACCCTGCAGCGATTATCGACGCAAACCATTCCAATTCCGGCAAACAATTCAAAGAACAGGTACGCATTGTGCAGGAAGTCATGCACAACCGCATAGTATCCCCTGAAATCCGCACGCTTGTCAAAGGTGTAATGGTAGAAAGCTATATCGAAGAAGGCAGCCAGGATATCCATGGGCATGTTTATGGGAAATCGATTACCGATGCGTGCCTGGGATGGAAAGATTCCGAAAAGCTGATTTATACCATCGCGGAAATGAACCATTAATGCAAACCAAACCGGCACCCGCTTAGGATCACAGGCCCTTTTTGAGATTTCAATTACGCGGGTGCGTTTTCTTGTATTCTTCCCGGACCGACGCATGGCGCATCTGCGCATAGATCTGCGCCGCGGAAAGGTCCGCGTATCCCATCATTTCCTGCACGGCATATAAATCGGCTCCGTTATTGACAAGATGCGCCGCAAATGAGTGGCGCAGCGTATGCGGTGTAATCTCTGCCGCAATCCCCGCCTCCCCAGCATACTTTTTGATCATTTTATAAAACCCCTGCCGGCTCATCTGTTTACCGGACAGATTGGTAAACAGCAAGGCACAGTCCTCCTCTTTGACAAGAAGCGGCCTTACCTTGGAAAGATAGGCCTGCAGTGACTGCTTGGCCGTATTTCCAAATGGAATTACACGCTCTTTTCCTCCCTGGCTGCATAAAATATATTCCATAGCAAGGTTTACATCCGATACTTTCAACTGCACCAGTTCGCTGACCCGGATGCCGGTCGCATACATCAGTTCCAGCATGGCGCGGTCACGTATGGATTTTTCCGTTTTGCCATCGGGCTGTTTTAGCAGCAGCACCGTTTCCTCCGGCGTCAGAATCGTTGGTTTTTCTCTTTTTATTTTCGGCGCCTTTAGCCGCAGAGCCGGATTAACGGCGATCCCGCCGTTTTGCTGCAAATAGCGGAAATATGCTTTGATCGCCGCAATAGCCCTTGCGATCGTAGCCGGACGTTTTTGATCCTGTTCCATTTGGCGCAGATAGGCGCGCAGATGTGTCTCCGTGAGCAAACGGCTGTCGGATATTTTTTCCCCGGCTTGGTCGGAACTGAAATATTCGGCCATCTTACGCAGGTCCCGTTCATAGGAAACAACGGTATTGCGAGAAATATTTTGTTTTGAAAGACTTGCTGTATACTCTGTAATGCTCTCCTGCATGGTTCCCATCCATCGTTCTCCTTTCCCATTCCCTGCCTTTACATTCTGCGGATAAAACTTTTCAGCAGCATCGGATTTACATAAGCCTCCAGCCAAATTCCGGCAGCCATGCACAAAACCGCGGATAAAAGGATCCATAACCGCGGATTTTTCCAGGTTTTTTGTACGCCAATCGGCATTGCCGTCTCTATATTTTTTCGAAATAAGATTTTCCCAAGCCCAAAGTAAGACGCCGCATAGAAAATAATCTGCGGAAATATAGACAGCAGCACTAGCAGCATTCCCTGAAATTTCATACTCACCAGCGCATTGACAAATAAATAGCCAAGTGAAAACGCATACCATCCGATCACACCCGCCAGCATAACGAAGCCGAACCTGGTATAAACAAACAATGCCGCCAAACCGAATACCTGCATCCTGCGTTTCAGCAGATATCCGAAATACTCGCCCATATTAAGCTTTGCATAGGCCAACTGCCCCACATAATAGTCATTCAGCATCCCATACTGAAGCAGTTTTTCCTGTCCGACCCAATTTGCCGCAAGGATACCGATTAAAAAAAACAGTAAAAAACATCCTGCCAAAAGCCCTCTCCACGGCAGCCCGGACATCCGTTTTCCGGATATTTTTGTCGCTCTATCTCCCACTAACCTGTCTCTTTTTCATTTTCCAATTAATTCAGTCTATGCGGCTTTTCCCATTTCATTCCATAAAACTTAACTGCCGGCAGATTCATATTTATTTTTATACGCCATAATCGCCGCTACCGTTTTTGCATCCTGAATCTCTCCCGCATAAATGCGCGTGCACAGTGTTTCCAACGGCAAAACCTCCAGTTCTATAAACTCATACCGGTCCAAATGTTGTGTACCCGGCTGCAGATCTCTGGCCACATATACGTCAATAAACTCATTGTTGTACGCCACGGCAGATTTTAACGTAATCAAAAAATCCATCCTGCCTGGCCGGTACCCTGTCTCTTCCTCCAGTTCCCTTGCCGCACAGATTTTTGTATCTTCACAAACGTCGTCTCTGGCGCCTGCCGGAATCTCGATCGTCATACGGTCCAGCGCATTCCGGTACTGATGCACCATTAAGATCGTCCCGTCTTCCATAACTGGAACAACCGCGGCCGCCCCTTTGCGGTGTGCGACAAAATCCCATTTCACTACTTTCCCATCCGGCATCTGCATATAATCGGTATAAAAGTCCAAAATTGTGCCCTGAAACTCCAGTTTTCTGTCAATTCGTTTTATTTCATTTTCCATTTTTCGATATTCCTTTTCCATTTTTCTTCTATTTTATACCAACGGGAACGCCGTTACAACAAAAAAGTGCCAAAACCTGGGTTTTTCCCAAATTTTGACACTTGACGCTTATGTTAAAACTTATGCGTTTCCGATTATTTCGCGTAATCTATTACTCTCGATTCACGAATTACATTCACCTTAATCTGTCCCGGATACTGCAGTTGTGTTTCAATCTGCTTGGATACGTCTCTTGCAAGTATGACCATATCCGCATCGCTGACCTGCTCCGGTACAACCATAATCCGAATCTCCCTGCCTGCCTGAATGGCAAATGATTTTTCAACCCCTTTAAAGCTGTTTGTAATATCTTCTAATTGCTGTAAACGATTCGAGTATGTTTCCAATGTCTCCCTGCGAGCGCCGGGGCGCGCCGCACTGATCGTATCGGCTGCCTGTACAATACAGGCAATCAAAGACTGTGGTTCTACATCACCGTGATGTGCTTCTACTGCATTAATAATAATTGGTGATTCTTTGTATTTTTTACAAATATCTACGCCAATCTGAATATGTGAGCCTTCCATTTCATGGTCGACCGATTTCCCAATATCATGTAATAATCCCGCACGTTTTGCTGTTCTGGCATCGACACCTATTTCAGCAGCCAAAAGGCCGGCCAGTTGCGCTACTTCTATGGAATGTTTGAGTGCATTTTGTCCATAGCTTGTTCGGAACTTCATACGCCCAAGCAAACGCACCAGTTCCGGATGGAGCCCATGGATACCGGCTTCCAGAGTCGCAGCTTCCCCTTCATCCCGGATCATGTTCTCTACTTCTTTCTGTGCCTTTTCGACCATTTCTTCGATCCTCGCCGGATGAATACGGCCGTCAACAATTAGTTTTTCCAACGCAATACGCGCTACTTCCCTTCGGATCGGATCAAAACCGGAAAGAATCACTGCCTCAGGCGTATCATCTATAATTAAATCAATGCCTGTCAGTGTTTCCAGCGTGCGGATATTGCGTCCCTCACGCCCGATAATGCGTCCTTTCATTTCATCATTTGGAAGCTGAACTACTGAAATGGATGTTTCCGCAACATGGTCAGCCGCACATTTTTGGATTGCCGTAACGACATAATCCCTTGCTTTCTTTCCCGCTTCTTCCTTTGCCCTTGTTTCCATTTCTTTGATCATTTTTGCAGTATCAAGCTTTACATCATCTTCTACGGTTTTTAAAAGATATTCTTTTGCCTGATCGGAGGTAAGTCCGGAGATTCTTTCCAGTTCCTGTATCCGCTCTTCACCTAATTTTGCAACTTCTTCTTTCTGTCTATTGATTTCTTCTTCTTTTGCTGCAAATCCGGCTTCACGTTTTTCAATCGCTTCAAGCTTTTTATCCAAATTGGATTCTTTCTGCTCAATACGACGCTCGTTTCTTTGAATCTCTGCCCGCCGCTCTTTGATCTCTCGGTCAAGTTCGTTCTTTGCACGAATGGATTCTTCCTTTACCTCCAACAAAGATTCACGCTTTTTCGTCTCAGCCGTCTTCACTGCTTCATCAATAATCGACCTTGCTTTGTCATCTGCAGATCCAATCTTTGTCTCTACGACCTTTTTCTGGTATGCAGAAGTGACAATGTAAGTAACCGGTACCGAAATCACAAGCGCAATTAATACAGCAATGATGATTGGTATTGGCACAGGAGCACCTCCTTATTTAATTTTCATTGTACATATAACATTAACCGCCCGCCCGCCGAAACATGTCCGGCAAATGCAGACACTGTCCACTGTCATAAATAACAACAATTAGATTTTATACTTTCCATCGGATTATGTCAAGTGTATTCCCAATTCCCGGTTAACAATTATAGGATATTTTTTATTCCGCACAGCGTATATAAGGCAGAATTTCTTCACTGCGAAATCCCCTGCGTATTAAAAACTGATAGATTTTTTTGGTCTCCAAAAGCGTAGCGGAATCTTTATCATAATTTTTTTTCTGAAGCAGCTTTTCGATCAACCGGCCCTGCGGCGTTTCATTTTCCTCCTCCAGCGCATGCTCGATCAAATCTTTTGGTATGCCGCGGGAAAGCAGGTCCATTCTGATGCGGCCCATGCTCTTTCTCTCCTGGTTCAGCCGGACAAAAGTGCGGGCGTAACGGTCGTCATCCAAGTACCGGTAGGATTTAACATAAGCAACCGCCTGGTCAATCAGTTCCACCGGATAGTCCCCCTGTTCCAGTTTCTTTCGTAGCTGCCATTCGGTCCGGTCCATTTTCTCCAGCAAATGCATTGCCCGCTTAACCGCGCGTTTTCCGACAATTTCATAAAACAGATGCTCATAAAGGCCCGCGTCAATTGGCATCTGCTCTTCCAGTCCAAGGCCCCTTATTTCGCTTTTATAGAAAACCAGCGGATTTGCCGTATCAAAAGACACCCGCACCCTGCCCTTTTCCAATCTCGTGATTTCTGTAATAACCATCCTTTCGCCATCCCCTGTTTGTTACAAAACCAGCCGGAAACCTATGGTTTCACTGGTGATGCGGCAGACGTATGATTCTTTTCATCCGCTGTATTTTGTTTTGCGTCCGCTGCCCCGGTCGGCGCATCCTGTTTTGTGCCAGGCGTACTATAAGCCGGCGCTGTTTTTGCAGACGGCGCACCGGAAGCCGGACCCGCTTTTGCGGACGATGCACCAGCTTGCGCGTCTGCGTCCTTGGCAGGCGTATCGAGCGGCGCCCCTGCCTGCTCTTTTTGACGCGCTTTTTGCGCTTCTTCCTCGCGGATCGATTCATAGTGCGCGCGGACTTTCTGGTCAATTTCCGCACAGGTCTGCGGATTTTCCTTTAAAAACTGCTTTGCGTTTTCACGGCCCTGCCCGATTTTATCTCCTTCATAAGAATACCAGGCGCCGGATTTATTCACAATCCCAATATTGGACGCGATATCCAAAATATCCCCTTCCCTGGATATCCCTTCCCCAAACATAATGTCAAACTCTGCTTCTTTAAACGGCGGCGCAATTTTATTTTTTACAACCTTGATACGGGTACGGTTTCCTATAATAACGCCCGCCTGCTTGATGGCTTCGATTTTTCTGACATCCAAACGCACGGAAGAATAAAACTTGAGCGCGCGTCCGCCCGTCGTCGTCTCCGGATTGCCAAACATCACGCCGATTTTTTCCCGCAACTGATTAATAAATATTACAATACAATCCGTCCTGCTGATGATACCGATCAGTTTGCGCAGGCCCTGGGACATCAGACGGGCCTGCAGGCCTACATGCGAATCCCCCATGTCGCCGTCAATCTCCGCTTTTGGTACAAGCGCCGCCACCGAATCGACAATCACAGCATCCACAGCCCCGGAACGCACCATGGTTTCCGTAATTTCCAAGGCCTGTTCCCCGTTATCCGGCTGTGAGATATACAAATCGTCGATCTGGACACCGATTTTGCGAGCATAAGCCGGATCCAGCGCATGCTCCGCATCTACAAACGCCGCAATCCCTCCGGCCTTTTGCACCTCTGCCACCACATGCAAAGCAATGGTCGTCTTTCCGCTGGATTCCGGCCCGTAGATCTCCACAATCCTGCCCTTTGGCAGCCCGCCAAGCCCCAAAGCCAGATCCAGGCTCAGGGAACCTGTCGGCACAGTATTTACATTCATTTTATTTGACGGATCTCCAAGACGCATAATCGAACCTTTGCCGTATTGTTTTTCAATTTGCAGAATCGCGGCATCCAAGGCTTTTAACCGTTCCTCTTTGCTGTCTTTTGCTTCCTTTGCCATATTTTTTCTCCTTAATTCAATTTTTTCCGAACTTATGTTCTCCATTTTTAATATAATAATACAATTTTTCGGTATTGTCAATCCCGTTTTTGCCTGCAGTACGCAAACCATACAGCGGATGGTAAGGAACTGTCTCAAAATAACTTACCATATTCCTTGTCTTTTTCTCCGATAGCGCCACTCAAAAATCAGTTACATAGCCCGCTATGCGCCTGATTTTTGAGTGGCACTCTCGAAGAAAAATCCTGCGGACTATCGGTAAGTTATTTCGGGACAGTTCCTAACTTTTTGAATACACTATGATTTATTGGGGAAGTGGGCAGGCCGCATACAGCCTGTTTATGATGTAAAATGAAAAATGAAAAAGACCGTAACATCTATCGCACGAGCGATAAAGTTTATGATGCAAGATCACAACGCGCGTGAACCGGCGTTATTTGGTAAATGATCGTGTGCACATGTATCAATTGATGCGACTACATGTATTATAGTATCTGTATGGGGATGCGTCAAGCTTTTTTTATAAAAACAGCCAAACATAAGTAACAGTTCAGATAA
>CAJUIH010000072.1 GCA_910586045.1 uncultured Eubacterium sp. | reverse complement strand
ATATCCAATATAATCGATGTTTCCTCCTTAGCAGCCATACAGTCAATAAAATAATTTAACACATTCAGCGGCCCTTTTATAAATATAATCATTCCCTCTCCTTATCCCAATCACATTCCAGTTCCCTAGTACATCGGTCATTAAATATCTCACAGTTTCACTTATTTATTTCTGTACAGTCCCTAACTCCATTCTGTATAAACGATCCGGACAAGAAACGGTTTGTAACACAGGATCCAGAAAAAATGCCTGGATTTCTACAGAATCGAATAAGACTGTACACCAAGCGCCATACACAAAAAATACAACAGCAAAAGATGTACCGGATAGAACAGATAAAAGAAATATTTCAGATTCCATCCGCGCTTTCCATTATAAAAAGCAATCGGCACAAACGCAAGCGGGGCTGTCAGTTCCCACATAAACGAAGCACAGCCAGCCAAGATCTGAATGCCCTTTTTGTTCCGAAACAAATACAGGATCACAATACAGGCCACGCCGATTTCCGCGTAATCTGTCTTCATATTTGCCGCCAGCGCCATACAGCCGCCGATGATCACCAGATTCAGCAGCACTTTTACCGCTATATGCATGTCTTTGCGCTCCTGAACCCAATCCAGGCCAATCATAGCCATCAGCCCAAAAAATAACGTAAAAAATACATTTTGATATCCGGTTTCCAAAATTCTGCTATTAAAAAGCAAATCAAACGGGACTTCCGAAATCACGGCAAACAGAAACAACCGCGCCGCGTATTTCATCCGGTTTCCGGTATGAACAAATCCCTGCACAAGCAAAAAACAATAAATCGGGAAAGCAATTCTTCCAATCATACGCATAACGCTGTATACGCCAAACAAATCCTGATTTTGCATGATCCATTGCTGCAACGCAGTGGTATCGTTTTGTCCAATACTGTCCGCCCCGCTGATTACCATAAACCTGCCGAGAACTCCCGCGGCTATATGGTCAATCAGCATCGTCACTACCGCGATCATCTTTAATGTACTGCCGCTGATCCCCCGAAATTTTCGTTCTGCCCGCTCCACAGGCTTTCCCTGCGGCCCTTGATAAAGATCCATTTCCCTGTCCTTTCTTTTCTGTTTCATCCGCATAACATTTGATGCCAAGTAGATACAGCAAAAAGCCTGGCCTGTCTGCCGACGGGCCAGGCATACGGATCATAGATCCGATCTGTTTTTAACTATACCACGCAAATAGCGCAAATTCAACCCTTTTTCGAAAATCCAGCACTCTAATACAGCAGCTTCCGGTCCGTCCATTACCACAAATATGACATGGCAGAAAACTTAGAACTTCTTTCTTTTCTTCAGCGGAATACCAGAAAGGGAACTTTTTCTCCATCCGGCGTCCGGTTATGCCATCGTTTTAAACTTTACAAAGCATTCGTATACAATCAGATTCCTCATGCCACGTATAAATACATAAACACAAAATGGCAAATACTGCCAGCCATTACAAAAATATGAAAAATTTCATGCGAACCAAAATTTTTATGATGCTGGTTAAAAAGCGGCAGTTTCAATGCATAGATAATACCGCCCGCCGTGTAGATAATGCCGCCCGCCAACAGCCACAAAAATGCCTGCAGCGGCAGCGTGTGCAGAAGTGTGCCAAATACCGCGACACATACCCATCCCATTGCAATATAGATCACGGACGAAAACCATTTCGGGCATGTGATCCAAAAGGCTTTGATTGTCATCCCTACCGCGGCGATCCCCCATACGACCGCCAAAAGCGTATATCCCTGCCGTCCGCCCAAAACAATCAGACATACCGGGGTATAAGAACCTGCAATCAGCACAAAAATCATCATATGATCAATTTTACGAAATACTTTTAACACGCGCTCTGTCACCATAACCGAATGATACATTGTACTTGCGCCGTACAAAAGGATCATGCTCAGCATAAATATTCCCATCGCGCCTACACACAAACCGCCGGACGTCATTCCTGCCTTTACCAGCAGCGGCACGGAAGCAAGCACCGCCAGTATCATTCCGATAAAATGGGTAATTGCACTTCCTGGTTCTCGAATCGTATGTTCCATATCGCGTCCTCCTGTCCTGTTTAAAGTTTCTTTTCCTTTATTATGTATTTTTCATTGTTTTGTTATGTAGTTTTTAATACTATGTATTATATTCCCAGCATAACCTTTTGTCAACACTTTCCTGTAATTTCTAAAATAATAAAAAAATTGAAACAAACAGCGTACCTGGCAGGAAACTTTTTATGCCCCTATCTGGAAAATTATGAATATTTCTCCACAATCAGGATACACTTGCTATAAAAAAGGGGGATAAAAACTTATGAGCAGCCAATTTCAGATCACCATGGATTTTAAACAAAATCTGCGGCAAATGGAACAATTATTTCAGCCGCAGCTAAATTATGACCTTATTTCACGCAAATTTAAAATCGCCGGAAGATCCGCGTGTTTTTATATGATTGACGGCTTAAATAAAGACGATCTGCTGGAAAAAATCATGGAATGCCTCTTCGCCGTTACGCCGCAGCAAATGCCTGATAATGCGCAGAAATTTTCTGAACAGATCATTCCGTATGGAGAAATCGACCTTTTGCAAACGAGCGGCGAATTGTCCGTCTCCCTGCTGTCCGGCGTCCCCATTCTGCTGATTGACGGCTATACACAGGCGCTTGCCATTGATTTTCGCACATATCCATCCCGAAGTATTGAAGAACCGTCCAAAGACAAAGTACTGCGCGGCCCGAAAGATGGATTTGTGGAAACGATTGTTTTCAACACCGCTTTAATCCGGCGCAGAATCCGCAGTACAGACCTCGTTATGGAGATCACTTCCGCCGGTAAAAGTTCTCACACAGACATTGTGTTGTCTTATATGGGAAGCAGGGTAGACCGCCATTTTCTGGATAATGTACGCAAACGGATTTCGGAAATATCGGCAGACGCGCTGACCATGAACTGCGAAAGCCTTGCCGAAGCACTTTGCCCGCACCATTGGATCAATCCATTTCCAAAATATAAATACACGGAACGGCCGGATACGGCTGCATCCGCCATTTTAGAGGGCAGTATTGTACTGCTGATTGATAATTCGCCGTCCGCGATCATTCTGCCTACGACACTATTTGAACTCACGGAAGAAGCAAACGACTATTACCTGCCGCCAATTACCGGAACGTATCTGCGCCTGTCACGTTTCCTGGTCAACCTGACAGCGCTGCTGCTAACCCCAACCTGGCTGCTGTTTTTACAAAATCCGCAATGGCTGCCGGATGCGCTTTCTTTTATCCAGATAAAAGACGCCGTACATGTGCCGGTCCTTTTGCAGCTATTGATACTGGAATTTGCGATCGACGGTATGAAGCTGGCGGCGCTGAATACACCGGAAATGCTGAGCACCCCGCTCAGTGTAATCGCCGGCATTGTACTTGGGGATTTTGCCTCACAGTCCGGCTGGTTCAATCCGGAGACGATGCTGTATATGGCATTTGTCGCGATTGCAAATTATTCCCAGGCAAGCTATGAGCTTGGATACGCATTAAAATTTATGCGGATCATCCTGTTAGCCGCCACCGGGTTTTTCGGCGTTTATGGCTATGCCCTCGGCATCCTGCTGTGTATTGCCGTCATTGCTGGGAATAAAACATTGTCCGGGATCGGGTATCTGTATCCTCTGATCCCATTTCATGGAAAAGAACTGCTGCGCAGGCTATTTCGTGTCAGTCTAAATGATGTCAGCTAATACGGCGTCTGCATTTTATAAAAATTGGGCAAAGACAGGCGCAAGCAGCACGGTAATTATTCCGGATACCGCAATGGACAAGCTGCTCATTGCGCCCTCTATTTCGCCCATTTCCATTGCCTTTGCCGTACCAACGGCATGTGCGGCTGATCCAATCGCAATCCCCTTTGCCAAGGGATCCTGAATCCGGAACAGCCTGCACACCGTTTCCGCTGTCACATTGCCGATTACGCCGGTAATAATAATTACCGCCACCGTAATTGTCACAATACCGCCCAGTTCTTCGGAAACACCCATCCCAATCGCCGTCGTAATCGATTTCGGCAGCAGCGTGACATATTCTTGATGCGAAAGATGAAATAGAACTGACAAGAGCAGAACACAGCATGCGCTTGTTAAAGCGCCCGCAAATATACCGGCCAGAATAGCCGCCACATTCTTCTTTAACAATTCGACCTGTTCATATAACGGAACCGCCAGGCATACCGTTGCGGGCGTCAGAAAATAACTGAGATATTCCGCCCCGTACGCATACGTTTCATAACGAACTCGAAACAGCACAAGAAACAAAATTACCGCTGCAATGGACAGCAGCAACGGATTAAAAACCGCTAATTTAAATTTTTTATGGATCCATATCCCTAATTCATAGGACCCGATACTAAGCAAAACGCCAAAAAACAAAGAATTTTTCAATAATTCATTCATATCATTGCCTTTCGTCTTTCCCTTTTTTCTCATTTGAAAGCACTGGCAGGGCTGCCCTCAGATCTCCTTTTTACAAACTGCGTCACCCTGCCGGAGATCCCCATAACAACCACCGTTGACAGGACTGTGATCACAATAACCGGAACCAGCATCGTCCTGATCTCGCCCCATGAATGAATCAGCCCCGCGCCTGCCGGTATAAACAGCAGCGGCATGATTTCAATCAAAAACCGTGCCGTTTCCCTTACCGCTTCTATTTTTACCAGGCCCGTTTCCATTGCCGCAAATAAAAGCACAAATCCATAAACGCTTGCCGGTATCGAAAAAGGCAGAAAATACTTCAATATTTCACCCGCGAAAGAAAAAAGCAATATCCATAAAAACTGTTTTACATATTTCATAATCCAAACCTCCCGTCCGGCATACAACCCCGCCGAAACCGTATAAAACGACAGTAATTTTCAAATCTAATATTGACAAATATATGATCTTATTATTTAATAAAAACAGGAAACATATGCAGCAGCAATACAAATCAGACGCTTCCACAGGAGAACCCTATGCACAAATTGAAAAAATTATTACAGATTGCCTGTGAGATCCTGGAATTGATCGCCGCGGGATTTGTATTAATCGGACTGGTCTTATCTGTTTTAAGTTTGTTAAAAAACGCAGGCAGCTTATTTCCGGCACTGTTAGATGATATATCCGTTTTCAGGCATTATTTGGAAGAAATCTTTATTCTTGTGATAGGGATAGAATTTCTGGAGATGCTTTGCCGGCCAAATGCAGATAATGTCATACAGGTTTTAGTATTTCTGGTTGCACGGCATATGATTGTCGGAGATACCTCCCCTTACGAGGATCTGGTTTCTGTGATCAGTATCGTGCTCCTGCAGATTTTACGCAAATATCTGCATGCCGACAGCAAAAAAACAAAATCGGACAGACATCCGATTTTAGACGTCGTTAATCATTCGAAATCAGAACAAACAGACACGCCGGCGCAGCAGCCTGACAGTTCCAGGCGCTGAATGTATACATAGAAACGGGAAGCAGGGACCTGCTTCCCGTTTTTGTCTATAGAAAGTCCTCTGTCAACTTCCCGTATTTCTCATAATTCGTTACTCGGACAATCTGATTTTGCTCATCGACAAAAACTACTTTCGGATGATGTTCCTCGGCTTCCTTTGGTGTCATCTGCGCATAACTCATCAGAATAATATGATCGCCGACCGCAACCTGTCTGGCTGCCGCCCCGTTCAGGCAAATCATGCCGGAACCGGCTTCTCCCGCAATCGTATAGGTTTCAAACCGGCTTCCATTTTCCACATCTACGATCTGCACCATCTCGTATTCCAAAATCCCCGCCGCCTCCAGCAGTTTTGGATCCACGGTTATGCTTCCGACATAATGCAATTCCGCTTGTTTTACAACCGCACGGTGGATTTTCCCTTTTAACATTGTCAGATTCATATAAGCCCCCTTATTTTTCGATGATAAAGTTATCAATCAGCCTTGTCTTTCCAATATAAACGGCAATTGCGGCCAATATGGAACCTTCTATTTTGTCTATCGGAGTAATCGTATCAAAATCTACAATCTCAACGTAATCAACGACTGCCAGCGGCTCTTTTTCAATCTCCTGTATGATCGCCTGCCTGAGCACGTCCGTGCGCTTTTCTCCGGCCTGCGCAAGCGCTTCTGCCGCTTTCAGGCTGCGGTTTAATACAAGCGCGGCCTGACGCTGCGCGTCATTCAAATACGTGTTCCTGGAACTTTTTGCCAGCCCATCCGGTTCCCGTACAATCGGGCATCCGATAATCTCGACATCTACATTGAGATCCCTGACCATTCGCTTTACGACCGCAAGCTGCTGCGCGTCTTTTTGTCCGAAATACGCCCGGTCCGGTGCAACGATATGAAACAATTTCAACACAACGGTCTGTACCCCGCGAAAATGTCCCGGACGGCTCTTGCCGCACAATTCCCTCGTCAGCCCGTCCATGTCCACATACGAGCAAAAATCCGGCGTATACATCTCTTCCGGCTGCGGATGGAAGATCAAATCTACGCCTGCCTGTTCACACAAAGCCGCGTCTTTTTTTAAATCCCTCGGATAAGTCGCCAGATCCTCTTTCGGGCCAAACTGCATGGGATTTACAAAAATACTGACGACAACCCGGTCATTTTCTTTTCTGGCTGCGTCAATCAGGCTTTTATGGCCTTCGTGCAGATAACCCATGGTCGGTACAAAACCAATCGAAAGACCGGCCGTTTTCCAGGCTTTTACCTGTTTGCGGACTTTGTCAATTTCACCATATATTTCCACGCTGCTTCTCCTTTTCAAAACCAGATCGTATCTGGTTAATATAATTTATCGATAATGGTTTCATCCATTTTAAAGGTATGTTCCTGTGCCGGGAAGATCCCCTGCGCTACTTCTTTTTTATACGCGGCAAACGCTTCTTTCATAAGGCTTCCGACCTGCGCAAACTGTTTTGCGAATTTCGGCGCCATATCGGAATACATGGCAAGCATATCCTGATACACAAGCACCTGTCCGTCACATCCGGACCCTGCGCCGATCCCAATTGTCGGTACATGGACACTTTCCGTAATTTTTGCGGCAAGCGCCTGCGGTACACACTCCAGTACAATGGCAAATGCCCCCGCTTCCTCCAGCGCGCGCGCTTCATCCAGAATGCGCTGCGCCGCTTCTTTTCCTTTTCCCTGCACCTTAAATCCGCCGAGTGCGTTGACGGACTGCGGCGTCAGGCCGATATGCCCGCAAACCGGAATAGACGCTTTTACAATCGCGCGGATATGGTCGCAGACTTCCAGGCCGCCCTCCAGTTTTACCGCCTGTGCACGCCCTTCTTTCATCAGGCGCCCGGCATTGACTACCGCGTCATAAACCGAAGTCTGATAAGACATAAAAGGCATGTCCGTAATCAGCAGCGCATTGCGGATTCCACGCGCGACCGCCGCGCTGTGATGGATCATATCCTCCATCGTGACCGACAGCGTATCTTCATAACCAAGCATCACCATCCCGAGGGAATCCCCGACCAGGATGGCATCTATGCCTGTCTCATCGATCAGCTTCGCCGTCGTGTAGTCGTAGGCTGTCAGCATGGAAAGCTTTTCCCCTTTTGCCTTTGCCTCCTTAAACGTAACTGCCGTCTTTTTCATAATCCAATATTCCTTTCTTTTTTACCTCCGGAAAATCCGGCCAGCGGCAGGCAAGCCGCTGTGATAAATAAATAAACTGAAAAATTGTTACTGAACGGTAACATTGGATGTGTTTAAGAGTATTGATTTTCTTCTTTTACCGCAATTCTCCTTGGTCAGGTCTTTTGTCAAGTACCTGCCTGCCATGCGATAAAGCCAATAAATTGTAAACATCGGATACAGTTTCTATTTGAATACCGTTCGCCGTTAATATAGCATATTTCATACCGGATTACAATAAAATCTAACTATGTGTTAAAAAAAAGACAATCTTTTAATATTCTTTTGTAATCTCCGTAATCCCATAAATATCCATGAAGCGCTTCAACTCCGCGTCATTTCGCACATACATGACCTCACGGATTTTGCCGCTGTGTATATTTTTAAATCCGGCTACCTGTTCCCCGTTGCAAATGCTGCATTTTAAAACGGGTTTTTCATTTTCCCTGTCGTATTCTTGTTTTTCTATTTTCTTTTTTTGAAATAACATACCGAAAGCCTGTCCTTTCTGTTTCCTCTTATTTCCTTTTCTACCCACTTATGCCCTCTTGCGCTTTCTTTGTTTCTTACTGCATCTGATACAGCCCGGCATAAATCCCATTTTTCGCAAGCAGTTCTTCATGGGTCCCCTGTTCTTCGATTCCGGACTCCGTCAGTACAAGAATTTTTTCCGCGTTTCGAATGGTCGTCAGCCGATGCGCAATCACAAAGGTGGTGCGGTTTGCCGCCAGCCTTTCCAGCGATTCCTGTACAATCTTTTCACTTTCATTATCCAGCGCCGAGGTCGCCTCGTCAAAAATCAGGATCGGCGGATTTTTTAAAAATACCCGCGCAATGGACAAACGCTGTTTCTGCCCGCCGGACAGTTTCATGCCGCGCTGCCCGACATCCGTATCATAACCGTACGGGAGTTCCATAATAAATGCATGCGCATTTGCATTTTTAGCCGCTTCGATTACCTCATCCCGCGTCGCGCCCGGCCGGCCATAGGCTATATTGTCGTATACCGTGCCCGCAAACAAATACACATCCTGCTGTACCATTCCGATTTTACTGCGCAGGCTCTTTAACTGCAGGGAACGGATATCTTTTCCGTCCAGCAGAATCCGTCCCGCCGACACCTCATAAAACCGCGGAATCAGACTGCAGAGCGTACTTTTGCCGATCCCCGACGGGCCAACCAGCGCAACATACTGGCCTGCCGGCACATCCAGGTTTATATGCTCCAAAACCGCGCCGGTTTCCTTTGCATACCGGAATGTAACATCTTCCATACAAATCGTTCCTTTTACATCGGTCAATTCCACGGCATCCGGCGCGTCCTGGATATCCGGCGCTATATCCAGCATTTCTATAAACCGTTCATAACCCGAATACCCGTTTTGAAACTGTTCGGTAAAGTCGATCAAGGTCCGGACGGGATCCGTAAATACGTTAATATACAGGAGAAATGTTACAAGGTCTGTCACGCTGACTACCCCGCGTACCGCCATCAGCCCGCCGAATACAATGACAAGGATACTGATCATTGTCGTAAACGCTGTCAGTCCCGAATGGTAGTGTCCCATATAAAAATAACTGTTTTTCTTGGCCTCGACAAACGCGTCATTTCCCGTCTTGAATTTTGCGTTTTCCACCTCTTCATTAGCAAAAGATTTCACGGCACGGATACCGGATAAATTGTCTTCGATCTGACCGTTAATCTGTGCGATTTTTTCGCGGTTTTTCTTAAACGCCTGCTTCATGCGCCCATTGCACACATAGGCAAAAATAAGCATCACCGGCAAAAGCGCAAATGCCGCGATCCCCAAATATGCATCAATGGAAAGCAGTATAATAAAGGCACCGATAATCTTAATCAGCGAAATTGCAATATTTTCCGGCCCGTGATGCAGCAATTCCGTAATGTCAAATAAATCGCTTGTTACACGCGACATAAGCTGGCCGACTTTTTGTTCGTCATAAAAAGAAAACGACATCTTTTGATAATGCGCAAAAATTTCCGCGCGCATATCGTATTCGATTTTCGCCCCCATTACATGGCCGTAATTGGAAATATAATAATTGCTGTACCACTGCACGAACACCAGGACAGAGGTTATGATTCCAATCCGTATCAGCAGCCCTTGGGCCGCCCCCGCATCCATGGTGACAACGGTAGACGTAACATACCGTACGACAAGCGGAATGACAAGCGCAACCGCCGCCGATACAAATGCGAAAAACATGTCCGTCCAAAAAACCCTGCGGTACGGCTTGTAATAAGCAGCAAGCCGCCGCAGGACATTCATTTTCGCAGGCTTCTTGCTTTTTTCAGCCTTTTCCATCGTCTGTTTCCTTTCCTTTTTCATTCGGTTTCCTGCTGTCTGCAGGAAAACAAACATGAATGTATAGCCTTTCTTTTCGATATTCCGCTTCTATTCTGCCCTCAAGCTCTTCCGTCAGCGCCCTTGCAATAGATAGCCCAAGCCCTGTCGAATGGCTCCCTGTCGTTACCGTATAAAAGCGGTCAAATAAATGCCCAACAATGACCGGATCCATTTTTGGCGCGTAATTGGAAAAATGAATCCCGCCGTCCTGATCCAAATCCACATAAAAATCGCCGCCGCTGTATTTTATCGCATTGTTTATGATATTGGAAAAAATCCTTGCCAGCGCCTGACGGTTCAGCCTGCGCACCACTGCTTTGCCCGCCATATGGATTTCGGGCGAGATACCGGCTTTTACAATCGCCGCGTAATACGCCGCGATGCTTTCTTCCAGCACCGACTGCAGGCAGACATCTTCCCGCTCCTGGTAAGCATCCACAGACAAAATCACCGAATAACGGAACAACTCCTCAGACAATGCTTTCAACGCATCTGCACGGTTTTTGATCACGCCAAGGTATTCCGCTGCCGCCGCAGACATCGGTTCCTGTCTGACCAGATCCAGATAACCATAAATCGCCGTCAGCGGCGTCCGCAGATCATGTGATACATTTGTAACGGCCATTTTCAATTCCTGATCGCCGCGCGTATACTGGATCTGCTTTTTTCGAAGTTCTGTTAGCTGCCTATCCAAAACAGAAACAAACGCGCGCAGTTTTCGATCCCCAGACGAGATATCAATCCCTACATTTGTATCTGTTTCCAACCGCTCTTGAATCTGCGCGGATAACTCCTCTATTGTCCGGTAAATGATCCTGATTTTGATCCAAAGATACAGGACTGCCGCCGCAAGCAATACCAACAGTGTAGCAAACATCCGCTGTATTCCCCTTTCCAAATACAGGCGCAGGCGCCGCCCGCAGAAAATCCCTGCCGTCAGCCAGCGCCCGCGGCAAGTCCGCACTGCGGACACGCATCCATCCCATGATAGACACATCCGCAGCGTTCACAATAGCTTGCATCTTTTAATTCCTGCTGCAGATTTTCCAGCAAAGCGGACTGCGGCAGCTTTTGCAGATCACGGACAAATTTCTCCAATACCGCCGCCCAATCCTGCATTTCATTTGCTTCCGCCAAATACGGAAGCTTATGCCTTGCCCCGTTGCTCTCTTCGAGCATCAGCCTGCGGTTCAGCAGTCCGGAAGAGACCTGAATGGATTTGATCGAAGAAACCCGTATTTTATATCCATTCATCCTCGTACTGTAAAATAAATTCTCCCTTGTCAGAAGCATCCCGTCACTGCCGCTGCCCTCCTTTGACGTATCCATAACCATAACCGGATATTCAAAAGGCTCCCGATCCTGCGCATAGGACGAAAGCGCCGTATTAATAATGCGCATCTCATCCGGATCCGCCTGGCTGCGCATCAACTGTTTCGCCGGATAAAAATGGTATCGTTCGTTTTCTTTTACCGCGCCCGCCAAATCCTGCCGCATCTTTGAGGCAAGCTGCGCGCATTCTTTCAGGCGGATATCCATAAGACGGTTGGAAAGTACGCCGGCCGCAAACTCCCTTAATTCCGGCAGCAAGCTCTCACGCTTTATTTTTGCATAGACGGCTGACGCCGTATCAAACTCCATAGCCGGTACATTCGTCAGCAGCTTTTGGATTCTTTTTTCATCAAACTCATAGATCCATTCCCGGATCCTATCCCTGTACGGAGCCGCGTTTTCCAGCGCAAAATTCCCTTCTTCTATCTGCGCGAGCAGTGCAACGTAATCAGACCGCGTTTTTTTGGGCGACTGTACAAGCAGGTTGCTGATTTCCTTGATTTCCAGCGTTTCACGCATTTTGCCGAGTTTTTCTTTATAAGGAGAAATATCGATTGCTTCATAAGGCGCCAGCTTCTGCATCAATTCCTGGTACGCATCCCGCTCTACATGATTCGGTACCTGTTCCATGATCTTTTGGACCTCTGCCGCTCCAAACTGCCGTTCCAGCGCATGCAGTTTTTCCAAAATTCCGTTTTTTATTTTTTCAAAAAAATCTTCCTTTTCTACTTTCTTAATGATTTTTTTGACATACGCATATGTTTGGTTTTTCGAATCCGAAAACTCCCTGTCTACCGCCTGCATCATCCGTTCGTATTCATAGTCTTCTATCATTGTTAACAGCCGGCTTTTTTCCTCTTCCCGCAGCAGCCTGTCATTTCGAATATCCCTGTGCAGTGCCTTTTTTTGCAGCTCCGACAGCCGGTCCAGTACGCTGATCCTGGCCTGATACTTTTCGATCCGGTCTGCCGCTGCCTGTTCATCCCGCATTTGTCCCAATGGTTTTGTGCCCGCGGCGGCCGCTTTCGTATCCGTCTGCTCTGCTCCGATCCCGTGTTTCTGCAAATGGGTTCCTGCCTGCCGGACTGCTATTTCTTCTGTCGCCGCTTTCGCTTTGGAGTCCGAACGGTCTTCTTTCTGATACTGTCCAATGGCCGGTATCTGCAGCCGCGGGCCATTCCATTGCGTATGCAGCCGCTTACCGACCGTAGATTCAAAACGAAGCGCCGCCTCTATGGCATCTTCATATGTAATCCGTATGCCTGCTTTTAAAAATTGGATCTGATCCGTGCTAAAATCCGCTTCCAATCCATACCTGCATAATAGTTCCCCAAAGATCTGATTCAACTGCCCCAGTTCCAGACCGATCTCTATCCACTTTAAAATTCCCCATTTTTCAAACACATAAATGGTCATGGTAATCAAATCCTGAAGTTGCGGAATATCCTCTATGCTCCATTCCGTTTCTTCTTCCGGCAGGTCAATCAGTTCTACCTCCATTTTTTGGATATCATAATGAAAAATAAGGGAACGCACGACCCCCTCCAGAATCAGACGGTCTCCCATCACAAAAAACCGCCCATTCCATACAACCTGCGCTCCCATCGCTTGAATTATTTTACGAAACGTATCTTCCTGCTCCCGATTCGCCTTCAAAACCAGCATCCCATGCACCTCGCTTTTTATTTCCTTATGCTGTTTATTTTCCAACCGCTGCGAAGCAATCCCCGCAGCGGTATTTATTATAGCACAGATCAGATTTCTTTGGAAGTGTATGTGCGGTGCAATTTCTTTTTTCGCATTCCTTCTATCAGAACTGTTCCCCTTTCTTTCACTGGGTACCTATTTTAGATCTTTGTGCCGAAACAATATGATCCCAGCTGTATTCAATATGACAGCGATTGCCGCGGAAAGGCCGCAGTAGCAAAATAAAGCTCCCGGCATTTTCCATACCAGTGAAAGATTTGCCATCTGCAGCGTCTGGCCTGCGGGCAGACAGTCCGCGAAAAATTGATATACACGGCGCTTTACGCCCGACACATAATAAGGGTTCGCTCCCATTTCATAGGGCTGCATTGTCTCCGGAATCGCAAGCTTGCTCAGCAAGAAAGACGCGGTGATTAGAAAGGCAACCGCCAGCAAAATATTCAGAATCGACGCATACGCTTTCCCGCTGACAAGCATGGATACAAAATTGTAAATCGACGCATAGGAAACACACAGAAACAGCATCACGATACAGGTACTTAAAAACGCGGGCGCCCCGATCTGCGGCCTGCCCATCAGCAGCATGATAAATGTCCAGATCACTGCCGACGCAAAAAATAGCTGTACAGCCCCTGCCGCTGCGCAGGCAATAAAATTGGACAGATAGATCTGCGTTCTGGAACGTCCGACTACCAGTTTATTGCGAATGATGCCATCGCTGTAGTCCGTCCCGACTAGCAGGCTGTCCAGCACAGCTCCCATTATTCCCAAAAGCGATGCATGCTGAAAAAGTGATTCCGCAGCAAATCCCTCGAGTGAAAGCCCGTATTTCACTGCCATATCGTAACCCCCAATCACTATCAGCAGCCCATATCCGATCAGTGCTAAAAGTTCCGCCCAAAACAGTTTCATCAACCGCAGATACGAAAATTCTGCACGCAGCAGCTTACGCATGGTCTTCACCTCCTAACAGGCGAATATAATAGCTTTCCAGGCTCTCATCCTTTTCAAAAATGGTAAGTACGTCGCAATGCAGGGCGGCAAGGCGCAGAACCAGATCCGTCACCTGCACCTTTCCATAGACATCCGCCTGCGTATCGGAATAAACGGTATACTCCAGCCCCATCTGATCCAATACACGGATCAAAATCTGTGTACTTGTGACTTCCATACGCATGCATTTGCGGCAAGCCACCTCCAAATCCTGTGCACTGACTTCCTTTACCATCTGCCCATGATCAATAAATCCATAATGCGTCGCCAGTTTGGAAAGTTCGTCCAGAATATGGCTGGATATAAGTACCGTAATCTGCTGTTCCCGGTTTAATCTCAAAATCAGTTCCCGTATTTCCACGATCCCCTGCGGATCCAAACCGTTCACCGGCTCATCCAGCACAAGAAAATCCGGATTTCCCGCCAGGGCAACCGCGATTCCAAGCCTCTGGCGCATCCCCAGTGAAAAATTTTTCGCTTTCTTTTTTCCCGTGCCGGACAGCCCCACCAAATCCAGAATTTCCGCAATTCCATCAAACGAGGGACGTCCCAAAATCCGGTACTGCTGCCTAAGGTTTTCCTCCGCGGACAGCCCCTGGTACACAGACGGTATTTCCACTACCGCCCCGACCCTCCTGCGCACGCCGGCAATCCTCCTGTCATGAAAACAGGTATCATACAAATAATATTCGCCGCCCGTAGGATGCTGCAGGCCGCATATCACCCGGATTAACGTCGTTTTGCCCGCGCCGTTTTTTCCTACAAATCCATAAATCGCCCCTTTCGGCACATGCATCGATAGTCCGTCCAGCGCCTTAAAATGTCCGTATTGCTTGGAAAGGACATTGGTTGCTAACACATATTCCATTTGCTTTCCCTCCATTCATAGCACCATATGGACATTTTACAGCCAAAGATTTAAGAAACCTATTAAGAAAATGGTTAAGAATCTGTTAAGACGCGACGTTTAGCGTGTACGAAAAGCCGCGGTTACTTCGTTTCCCTGAGTTTAAAGCCAATCCCCCATACTGCTTCTATATAATCCCTGTTTTCCCCGCCGCGTAATTTCCCCCGCAGATGACTGATATGCACATTTAAAGAGCTGTCCGTACAATCCGGCGTATCCCTGCTGATCCGGTCCAAAATCACAGAGCGTGTTACAACCTGGCCCGGATTGCACATCAACAGCTTTAAAATCGCAAATTCGGTCCGCGTAAGCCTGACCGGCTGCCCGGATACGAGCAGTTCACGGGACGTAATATCCAGCTTCAGATCTTCATACACATACACCTGCCCCGCATCATTCGCCCTGTGTCCCCGAAGCTGAACGGCGATGCGCGCCAGAAGTTCCTGGATATCAAAAGGCTTCGTCAGATAATCGCAGGCGCCTCCCAAAAGCACATGGACTTTATCCGCCACATCTACCTTGGCGCTGATCACAATAATCGGAATACCCTTTACTTTTTCCAGCACTTCTTCCCCCGACAGTCCGGGCAGCATCAAATCCAGCAGGATCAGTTCCGGCCTGCTGTGCCGCAGCAGCAGCAGCGCCTCTGTTCCGGAATAGGCCCGCAGTACATGAAACCCCTCTTTTTCCAATACCTTTTCCAGCATATCCCCGATATACACGTCATCGTCGATAATTGCAATCGTGTTCCTTGATCCGTTATGCATTTCCCTGTTCAATCGCCCCTTCCCGGTATGCTTCCAACAGTTTTTTCAAGCCTTCGATATCTTCCAGTATTTTCTTGCCGATATCCGTATGTTTTACCATAATTCGTTCCTTTTCTGTCTCAACGAGTTCACTTTCGGACTCAATATCTTTATTTTCGCTTAACGCGGCATACACACTCTCAAACGGCTGATGCGCCTTAATCCGGATTCCATGGGAATTGTAAATTAACGTATATCCCGCAAGCCCGGTCGTCTTATGGTAACTGCGGCAGAATCCGCCATCTATGACAAACAGCTTTCCATTCGCGCGCACCGGCTGTTCCCCTTCCCCGGTGCGAACCGGCGTATGGCCGTTTATAATATGCGAGATCGGAGAATACAGTCCAAATTCCCGTAAAATCATGTTGCAGGTGCGTTCTGTCTGATAAAACTTATAATACGGATCGGATTCTTCATGCCAAACCGTTTTGTCCGCTATGTAGCTGCGCTCAAACGTCTTAATATTGCGCCCGCACAGCGGTGATTTCCTGCCGCACCACAGATACCACATAAAGTCCACATCACTTTGCCTGCGCCCCGATAAAAACGCACGCCGGCATGTCTTTTCCGCGTAATCCAAATAAGCCCTGCCCTTGTACATCCGCCCGTCTATGCAGATCCCCTCAAAATTGCCCTCCGCATCAAGCGGAATACAGCCATGATACAGCAAATTTCCGTTAAAGGTCTTATACATGCCGCCTTTTTTATACAAAAACTGGATATGTTCATTCAGCCGCCCGCTGTTCATAAACGCCATACATAGTTCTTCCATAATCGCTGCTTCCTCTTCGGACAGGTCATACACATGATCCGTGTCTATGGTTGGAAACACGGTTTCCGTCATCTCATAGGTCTTTCCTTCCAGTTCAATCGTATGGTTTTCCCAATTGACACGGTGCAGCAGCATACGGTCTGCCATTTCATATTCCGGATGTCTGGCGATCAACTGCCCTTCCAGCTTAAACAGCATGACGGTAACCGCTTTTACCGCCGCTTTCATAGGATCCAAATCAGGATAAAGCTTTTCAGCAAAAAGCGTCAGCTTGCGCAGACTGATCCCGTAGCTGTTTTCCAAAATCTCCGTATTGTCATACCTCAGGTTATTGCGCACGACATTCGCGATACACGCTTTATTTCCGGCTGCGGCACCCATCCATAAAATATCGTGATTGCCCCATTCGATATCCAAAGAATGATAGGTCATCAGCAGATCCATGATCTGGTCCGCGCAGGCACCCCGGTCAAAAATATCCCCGACAATATGCAGGCGGTCCACGGCAAGCCTTTTAATCAGCGCCGCCAGCGCTACAATAAATTCGTCCGCATTATCCAGTTCAATAATCGTTTCCAAAACCTTGCGGTGGTAAATGACCTGGTTATCCTCTTCATCCTTTTGTACGTGCAGCAGCTCGTCAATAATATAGGCAAACTCTTCCGGCATCGCTTTGCGCACTTTCGAGCGTGTATATTTGGATGATAACGTCTTCGCGATCTCAATCAGTTCGCTTAGGATTTCCCGATACCATTCATTTAAGTTAATGACGTCTTTTTTGATTAACTCCAGTTTTTCTCTTGGATAATACACAAGCGTACAAATTCGCTCCCGTTCCTCATCGGATAGCTTGTCTTCAAAAAGCGCATCCACTTTTTCCCGGATCACCCCGGAGCAGTTATTTAAAATATGATAAAACGCTTCATATTCTCCATGCAGATCGCTCATAAAATGCTCTGTACCTTTCGGCAGGTTCAAAATCGCGCTCAGGTTGATGATTTCCCGGCAGACCGTTTGAACCGTCGGATACTTTTCCGCTAATAACGTTAAATATTTTTCCTGATCAAAATCCATATTATCCTCCCTTATTTCCATACATTATACCGCTTTGACCTGACCGCGGCCCGTTGCTGCCGCAATCTTTTCCCACTCCAATTATTCACCAATTATAACACAACTTTCACCATTTGTAAGTGCCCCGGCCAAAAATTTACCCCTGCCGCATACAAAAAAGGGAGCCATCCACAAGCTCCTGGCGCAGGTAAAGGACTTCGCGCTGTGTCCACAATAAGGGGTTTACTATAACAGGGGTACTGTTAGATGTCCACGAATTGGGATTAGGGTATTTTCCTCCTTTGCGTTTTTGGTTGGTAGGGAAACGCAAAAAGGCGGCACTTCGAAAAGTACCGCGCTCTTATCCACGCCCTCGGCCTGGGCAATCTCCCGGTAGGCCATGCCGAGGATAAAGTGAGCATCCACTTCAAAACTTCCCTTAGCAATATCATTGTTCCTCTTTCTCGTCGCCGCTTTCTTGCCGGAGTACAGCACAGCTCATAATGCCGATACCACCCAGTATAGCGCACCACTTCGACGAGCATATAATGCCTGCTGCCACCAGACCAGCACCAACAACGAAATTGCACACAGAGGTTACTTTCCGTGTTTTCTTTTTGGGATTAGGGAGCGTGACAGAAATCCCCAGTTTTTCATTCAGCTTTCCACAAGCACGATTGACTTCTTTTATCATTGTTTTTCCCTCCTAAAATAATAGTTGTATTTCATGATTGGCTATGAGCAATACACCAGCGAAATAATGGATCTGCGTTGCATCGTTTCTGCGCCAGGAACCGGGATAAAATCGGCCGTCAATGCTTTTGGATAAGTGGCAGGTTTCAAGTGCGTAGGTCATGCTTGCACCTCCTCCCCCGATGGATTTAACCGCTTTAAAATAAAATTGCTGCAATATAGAAAGATATGCTCTATGTTCATTCGCAGACATGAAATAATTAAGGATACGCCCACGATAGCTGCCATGCCATAGTAGAAAAAATATTTTTTTAGTCGTATGAACCATTTATATATTCGGTGATTGAATACTGCACAATAAACCCGATAAACGGCGGGCCAGAAACAAATGATATTGTGCTGAAATTTTACGCCGTTTATATAAC
>CAJUIH010000071.1 GCA_910586045.1 uncultured Eubacterium sp. | reverse complement strand
GTTTGACGCTTCCTATCCGGGAGTGATGCTTCCGGGGAGGAAAGAGCAGCCGAACAGTAAATGGAGGATATATTACCATGTTGCTTTTGCTGACGGGGATGCAGATGTATATATTTCTACCGGGTTTGATGTAAAATATTACCGGGCGCTCCTTGCAGTTTCCGTGGCATCCGGGTTTGCCGCCTGTCTTGGAATTGTTATTTCCGGGATGAAAGAGAATGTGGCTTATATACAGCGCCTGGAGAAAGAAGTGGACGCCATCAAACGGGGCAGCCTGCAGGAAGCGGTAACGGTAAAGGGCAGGGATGAGCTGGGGCAGCTTGCTTATGGCCTGGATCAGATGCGCCGGCAGCTATATGAAAAAGGGGAGATGGAAAAAGAACTGCGTGCGGCACAGGAAAAACTTGTCCTTGGCATGTCGCATGACTTGAGGACTCCGCTGACCGGGCTGCTGGCATATATGGAGGTGATAAAGAAGCAGGAAAGAGAGGGCAGGCTCAGCCGTGAATATATTGACAAGGCATATGGCAAGATTTTGCAGATCAAACATCTGTCTGACCAGATGTTTGAATATTTTTTTATTGATTCCCGCCAGGGGGCTGTGCTGGAATCCTTGGAGGATATAAGCAGTGCTTTTGGGGATTATCTTTCTGAATTGTGTGCCATGTTAGAATGCTGCGGGTTTTGTGTCAATGCTGAAAGCCTGCGGTGGAAGCCCGTATTTGTCCGGTTCAGTACAGACTATCTGGGTAGGATTATAAACAATGTTTTTTCCAACATTGAAAGATATGGGGATAAACAAAAGCAGGTGAAGATATGGCTCATTTATGAGCCGTACAGGGCGGGCATTGCCATTCAAAACAGTATGGCGGCGCCCGGACAATACGTGGAAGGGACGGGAATCGGAATCAAAAACATATCATTAATGATGGAGCAGATGGGCGGGACAGCGGAGGTGGATCTGCAAGAAAGACATTACCGGATTGTACTGTATTTTCCGCTGCAGTCAGAAAACGGAAACTTAGGAACTGTAAAGAAATAATCTATATATTCGGTTGAATATTGCACAATAAACCCGATAAACGGCGGGCCAGAAACAAATGATATTGTGCTGAAATTTTACGCCGTTTATATAACAAACTTACTTGTCTTGATTATTTCTTTACAGTTCTTTATGATTTCACCACTACGGGGAAATTCCAGTCCCTCTTTTTTTCGTGTGAAGAAACGATCAGATTCTGTGAAAAACGGGCAGATATGCCGTTGCTGTTATCTGTTATAATAATCCGGGGACCGGAACGTGTATTCACAAAGGTTCGATACACAGCTACGAACAAATGATTCATGGAAAAGGAGGTATTTGAGATTAAAACGCGTACACTTAAAAATATCATCAGCCGTTATATGCAGATTGTCACTCTTTTGCTGGCAGTGCTTTTTTTAGCAGTGATCTTTTATTTTCAAGTCGTGAATGAACGGCGGCAGGTTTACTTGAGCGCTGTCGAAACGTTTTTTCAGATTGAACAGGTGTTGGGGGAAAATAAGGAAGAACTGGCTGATTTAAAGCAGGTTTATCGAAATACCTGCCTGCACAATGCGGAGGCGATTGCTTATCTGATCGAAGATAGTCCCTCTGTTTTGGAAAGTGTGGAGGAACTAAAGAAAATCTCTACAATGATAGAAGTGGATGAAATTCATATTTTTGACACGTCAGGACGCATTTTTTCGGGAACCCATCCGTCATATTACGGCTATACTTTTGACTCAGGCGAACAAATGCGTTTTTTTAAGCCTATGCTCGAAGACAAATCTCTTCGCCTGATACAGGAGATTACGCCAAATACGGCAGAGATGAAGATGATGCAGTATTCCGCCTTGTGGAGCCGTGACGGAGAATTTATTGTACAAGTCGGCATGGAACCCGTAAATGTCCTGAAAGTTACGGAAAAAAACGAACTGTCCTATATTTTTTCCCTGCTGCGTGTCAATTCCGATGCGAATTATTATGCGATTCATAAGGAAAACGGAACCATTGTTGGCTCCACTGACTTATCCTGCGTTGAAAAAAACAGTGCGGAAATAGGGCTGAACCTTCAAACGATCGCGTCCGACCATAATGGTTTTTATACAAATGTAAACGATGTGAAATCTTACTGTGTGTTTATGGAATCCGGGGAAAACTATATCGGGCGCGTGATTTCCTGCAGCGACATGTATAGGCGGGTTCCGTCTACCATGGCATGGATTGTGTTCTGTCTGATCGCTGTTGCGGTGATTTTGTATTATGTAGTCACCTGTTATATGAACAGGTACGTAGTGCAAGGTATTCAAAAGATCAACGAGAAACTGAATATGATTTCGCAGGGAAACCTGGATGAGATCGTTGATATCCAAACCAGTGCGGAACTGGCGGAGCTGTGCCGTTATATCAACCAAATGAAAAAGAGTATTCTGGATAACCGCCGTAAGATTACCTACATTATTGGAAAAACCAAAATGCCGATCGGCGTGTATGAATACAATCATTATATGAAAAGAGTAAGTATCAGCGAACACGTTCCTGAAATTCTTGCTTTAAACGCGGGGGAGTATGAACGTCTTTCCGCAGATTACAGGGTTTTCCAGGAATTTATCATTGACCTGCGCAGAAATATCGTTGACGATGAATCCTGCGTCTATTCCTGCAGAGAGCGTTATGTCAAGCTCGAGGAGGTTGAGCACAGCGGCGATGTTTTCGGTGTCATTATTGATGTAACCAAAGAGATTTTAAAGCGCAAAAAGATCGAGGATGAACGTGAGGCAAAAAGCCGCTTCCTTTCCAATATGTCGCATGAAATCCGCACGCCGATTAACGCGGTGCTCGGGATGAACGAGATGATCCTGCGGGAGGCTTCGGATGCACAGATTTTAACCTATGCGGCGAATATCAAAAGTTCTGGGAAGATGCTGCTGTTTCTGATCAATGATATTTTGGATATTTCAAAGATTGAATCCGGAAAAATGGAAATTATTCCGGTGGAATATGAAACGCCGGCTTTGATTATGGATTTGTGGAATGTTATTTATCTGCGCACAAAAGAAAAAAAACTGACCTTTACTGTGGAGTCGGATGAAACGCTTCCCCTTGTACTGTACGGGGATGATGTGCGGATCAGGCAGATTGTGACAAACCTTTTGACAAATGCGGTAAAGTATACGCCGCAAGGCAGCGTCCATCTCAAGGCTGCGTATGAATGCCAAAGCGATGACCGGATGCTGTTAAAAATATCTGTGCAGGATACAGGCATCGGGATCCGAAAGGAAGATATGGGAAAGCTTTTTGAAAGTTTTCAGCGTCTGGACGAAGAGCAAAACCGCAATATCGAAGGGACAGGCCTTGGTATGAATATTACGATGTCATTGCTTAAAATGATGGACGGTGAACTGAAAGTAGAGAGTGAATACCAGAAAGGTTCCACGTTTACGGTAATCATACCGCAAAAAATCATAAGCAGGGAGCCTGCGGGAAGTTTCCGGCAAATGAAAGAAAAAAACATACGGTATGACGGCAGCAGGCAAAGCAGTTTTACGGCTCCTAAAGGTAAGGTGCTGGTAGTCGATGACAATACGATGAATCTGACCGTGTTCCAGGCGCTGTTAAAGCGGACAAAGCTGCAGGTGGTAACGGCGGAATCGGGAAACCAGTGTCTTTCGTACGTACAGAAGCAGAAATTTCATATTATTTTTATGGATCATATGATGCCTAAAATGGATGGGATTGAGACACTGCATGAAATAAAAAAGCTTGCGGCATTTGAGGATTTTCCAAACAAAGATACGCCGGTCATTGCGCTGACGGCAAACGCCGTGGCAGGCGCGAAAGAGATGTATCTTGCGCAGGGATTTGCGGAATTTTTAACAAAGCCGATTAACGCGGAACTGATGGAATATACTATTTGTAAATATCTTCCGGCGGAGCTGATGCAAACGGCAAAGGAGGCAGGCAGTGATCAGGAAACTGCAAACGGCGCCTATGAAACGGACAGTGATTTGGAACGGGGTGTTTCCATCCGAAACGGTTTAAAATATTCCAAAGGCGATATGGAACTTTATCTGGAACTTGTACGGATGTTTCTGAAAGACCAAAATAAAATCAAGCTGCTGCGGCAGTATTTGTCGGTACATAATATGAAAGACTATGCTATTTTGGTGCATGCCTTAAAAGGAAATGCGCGCACGCTTGGCGCGGACGCGCTTGCGGATCTGGCATATGAGCATGAAATGCACAGCAAGGCGGGACAGGAAGATTATATAACCGCACACTGGGCGCAATTGGAACAGGCTTGGGAAACCGCTCGGGAAACCTTTGAAAGTATTTATAAAAAATACGCCGCCGCGCCGGAGGAAACGGCTGATTTGGAGGAACGAAAACCGCTTGAACTGCCGCAGGAAAAATTGGATGAAACAGCGGCGCTCATTGATGATTTTAAAACGGATGCGGCAGTAGAACAGATTAAAGAATGGCTGCGCGGCCCGCTGCGGCAGGATACGAAGCGGCTGCTTACGGATGTTTTGGCAGCAATCGAGGAGGAATATGACGATGAGAAAGCAATCGGACTTTTGAAATCAAATATAAAATCAAACAGGGAGGATGAGCAATGATGACAGATAAAAAAAGCATTGTAGCGGTGGATGACAGTGGAATTATATTAAAGATGCTGGAAAAGCTGCTGCATGAAGAATATGCGTACTTTGGGTTTTCAAAAGGGATGCGCGCCCTTAAATATTTAAAGGAGGCCCGCACGCCGGATTTGATTATCTTAGATATTGAGATGCCGGAAATTGACGGGTATCAAATGTTGGAAATGATACGAAAAAAAGAGGAACTCAAAGAAGTTCCGGTTCTGTTTTTAACATCAAATAATGATAAGGAACATGTCGTAAAGGCGATCAAAGCCGGCGCGAATGATTATGTCGTAAAGCCGATTGAGGAAAACGTGTTTATGGATAAGGTGCGTAAGCTGCTAAAGGAAGAAAAGTATAGCTGGGATCATGTGTAAATAATGGTGTGTAAAATTTCTTGCTTTCACTGCCTGCACAGGATATAATCTTAACGGGGTTTACTTTAGTTAAACGTTCATTTTCGCTTGGAAAAGGAGAAAAGTGCAAACGATGGTAAGAAAAATTATACAGATTGATGAAGAATTATGCAACGGATGCGGAGCCTGTGTGAAAGCCTGCCACGAGGGTGCAATCGGCATGGTGGACGGCAAGGCAAAGCTGCTGCGGGACGATTATTGTGACGGTCTGGGCGATTGCCTGCCGAATTGTCCGGTTGGCGCGATTACATTTGTGAAAAGAGAAGCGGCCGCCTATGATGAAGCGGCGGTTCTTGCGCACAAAGCGAAACAGCCTGACGGCGGCAGCGTTTTGCATGCAGGATGTCCGGGACAAGCAGCCAGAACATTGGATCGGCATTCGATTCCGGAAGAAATAAAACAGGCGGTTTTGCAGCCGCAGCTTGCCCAATGGCCGTGCCAGATCAAACTTGCGCCGATCCATGCGCCTTATTTTGACGGCGCGGATCTGCTGATTGCCGCAGACTGCACAGCGTTTGCTTTTGCAGGCATGCATCAGACGTTTATGAAAGGAAAGATTACATTGATTGGCTGTCCGAAGCTGGACGCCGTGGATTACAGTGAAAAATTGTCGGAAATCATACAGAGCAATGAAATCCGCAGCGTTACCGTGGTGCGCATGGAGGTTCCTTGCTGCGGTGGTTTGCAAGCCGCGGCGCACAAAGCGGTGCAAAGCAGCAAAAAAACGATCCCGTGGCAGGTTGTGACAATTACAACGGACGGACGTATTTTGAAGTAACGAAGAAAAATTTTAGCCGTCGTGTTTCAATGGGCACGACTTTGGCGGGAGCCGCAGCCCCCGCCGTTTTTATCTTTTTTTAGAAAAAGCCGTTGCCGTTGCCGCAGCCGCAAAGGAGCAGTAAGATCAGCCAAAGGCATCCGCAGTCGTTGCCGCCGCAGCCATTGCCGCAGCCGCCGCCGATGATCGAACCGCTGCCGTTGTTACCGCAGCAGCAGAACAGTAAGAGGATAATCCAGATAAAAGAATTGGAACATCCATTCGTTTCTCCACATCCACAATTTGTAGCAGCTAAATCACTCATTTTGTTGCCTCCATTTTTTTATTTGTTTTATGGTTTATACTATGAGGGCAGCTTGTATAGGTTTCCAAAAAATATTGGAAATTTATTAAGATTCTATGTACATGCATTGACAAATGTGTAAAATATTGTATACAATAAGCTGGTGCGAAAGGAGGAAATGCAAATGGATAAAATAAAAATGACGACACCGCTTGTAGAGATGGACGGCGATGAGATGACGAGGATTCTCTGGAAAATGATCAAGGACGAACTGCTGGAGCCGTTTATTGATTTAAAGACGGAGTATTATGATCTGGGACTGGAACACCGCAATGAGACGAACGACCAGGTGACGGTGGATTCCGCAAACGCGACCAAAAAGTACGGGGTTGCCGTAAAATGCGCGACGATTACGCCGAATGCGGCGCGTATGGACGAATATCACTTAAAAGAAATGTGGAAAAGCCCAAACGGTACGATCCGCGCCATTTTAGACGGTACCGTATTCCGCACGCCGATTAAAGTAAAAGGGATCGAGCCATGTGTGAAAAACTGGAAAGAACCGATTACGATTGCAAGGCACGCATACGGCGATGTATATAAAAATGTGGAAATAAAGGTGCCGGGGGCTGGAAAAGCGGAACTGGTATTTACCGCCGCGGACGGTACGCAGACAAAAGAAACGATTTTTGATTTTGCAGGCCCTGGCATTATTCAGGGGCAGCATAATACCGTGCAGTCGATCGAAAGCTTTGCAAGAAGCTGCTTTACGTACGCGCTGGATCTAAAACAGGAGCTTTGGTTCGCGACAAAAGATACGATTTCTAAGAAATACGATCATACATTTAAAGATATTTTCCAGGAAATTTATGACGCGGAGTTTAAGGAAAAATTTGAAGCGGCAGGCATTACGTATTTTTATACCTTGATCGACGATGCCGTAGCGCGTGTGATGAAGTCAAAAGGCGGCTTTATCTGGGCGTGCAAAAACTATGACGGGGACGTTATGAGCGATATGATTTCTTCCGCGTGCGGTTCGCTTGCGATGATGACGTCCGTACTGGTATCGCCGCAGGGTTATTATGAATATGAGGCGGCGCATGGCACGGTACAGCGCCATTATTATAAACATCAAAACGGGGAAGAGACGTCGACCAATTCGGTAGCGACTATTTTTGCATGGACCGGCGCGTTAAGAAAGCGCGGGGAACTGGACGGGCTTTCGGACCTGGTTAGATTTGCGGACTGTTTGGAGCAGGCATGTATCGCGACCATCGAATCCGGTCGGATGACAAAAGACCTTGCCTTAATTACCGAACTTGCGGATCCTTTGGTGTTAAACAGTGAACAGTTTATACAGGCTGTGCGCGGGGAACTGGAGCGCAGCGGTTTTTAGGCATTATTTATTTGACGATAACAGGATCATTGATTATAATTACCGGGTGCAGCATTCCGGATCCAGGCCGGATCCAAAGATGTTACACCCGGTTTTTGGAAAGTTTTTCGGGAATCGGTTGTCGCAAATAAGGAACGAAAAGGAGGTTTCCATGATTCTTTCCTGTCAGAATATAACAAAAGCATTTGGGACGGATGAAATTATAAAAGACGCGTCCTTTCATATCGAAGACCATGAAAAAGCAGCGATTGTAGGCATTAACGGCGCAGGAAAATCTACCTTACTAAAAATCATTGTGCAGGAGCTGGCGCCGGATGACGGGCTGGTCGCGGTAGCAAAAAACAAAACGATTGGTTATCTGGCACAAAACCAGGATATCACCGGGGAGCGTACGATTTATGAGGAGGTATTGTCCGCAAAACAGCCGGTCATTGAAATGGAGCGGGAAATCCGGCGCATGGAGTCTGAAATGGATGCGGTTTCGCCTGACGGGCTGCCGGCGTTTATGGAAAAGTACGAACGGCTGGTTCTGCAGTTTGAGCGGGCGGACGGTTACGCATACCAAAGCGAGGTCAGCGGCGTATTGTACGGACTTGGCTTTGCGGCGCAGGACTTTGAAAAAAAGATGCGGGAATTGTCCGGCGGGCAGAAGACCCGCGTGGCGCTTGGACGTCTGCTTGTGACAAAACCGGATATCCTGTTATTGGACGAGCCGACCAACCATCTGGATATGGAATCGATCCAATGGCTGGAAAATTATCTGTTAAACTACCGGGGCGCCGTTTTGCTGGTTTCCCATGACCGTTACTTTTTAGACCGGATTGTAACAAAGGTCATTGAAGTATTTCAGCACAAAGTAAACAGTTTTTTGGGAAATTATACGGCTTATGCGCAAAAAAAGGCGCAGCTTCGCGCGGCACAGCTTAGGGCTTATTATAACCAGCAGCAGGAAATCCGCCATCAGGAAGAAGTGATTGCAAAGTTAAAATCGTTTAACCGGGAAAAATCGATCCGGCGCGCGGAAAGCCGGGAAAAAATGCTGGAAAAAAAGGAACGTTTGGAAAAGCCGGTCGATGATTTTACGGATATCCATCTTTCTCTCGCGCCATGTATCACAAGCGGAAACGACGTACTGGCGGTAGAGGGCCTGGCGAAGTCGTTTGACGGGCAGAAACTATTTGATCAAATTGATTTTTCGATTACCCGCGGGGAACGGGTAGCGTTAATTGGCAGCAACGGTACCGGAAAGACGACCATTTTAAAGATTATCAATGAAATCGTTTCGGCTGACGCCGGGGAAATTACATTGGGGACGAATGTACATATCGGGTACTATGACCAGGAGCATCAGGTGCTCCATATGGAAAAGACGCTGTTTGAGGAAATATCGGATGCTTATCCAAACCTTACGCAGACGCAGATCCGCAATGTGCTGGCCGCATTTTTATTTACAAACGACGATGTATTTAAAAAAATCGGGGATTTAAGCGGCGGAGAGCGCGGGCGGGTTTCGCTGGCAAAACTGATGCTGTCGGAAGCAAATTTCCTGATTCTGGACGAGCCGACCAACCACCTGGATATTACATCCAAAGAGATCCTGGAACAGGCGCTGGTGCATTATGAGGGAACGGTGCTGTTTGTTTCCCATGACCGTTATTTTATTAATAAAACGGCTACCCGGATTTTGGACCTGCATGAGAAACAGATCCTAAATTATATCGGCAATTATGATTATTATCTGGAAAAACGCGACGAACTGCGTACGGCCATGCAGACAGAAGATCTGGAGGCCCTGGAGCCGTCCTTATCACAGGAAAATGAAACGGGAGGCCGCGGCGACTGGAAACAGCGCAAAGCCGAACAGGCGCAAAAGCGGAAGCTGCAAAACAGGCTGCAAAAGGTGGAAGCGCAGATTGAACAGTTGGAAGAGGATAAACAGGCGGTAGAGGCTGAAATGGCAAAGCCCGAGGTCGCGGTTGTCTCAGCGGAAGTCATGCGGCTGCATGAAAAGCTGCTGGAAATGGATCAGGAGCTGGAACAGCTTTACGCGCAGTGGGAAGATTTGACAAATCTGTGAGATCTTACTATAATTTATCTTGGCAGAAAATATAGTAATATGGATTCCGCCTATGAAATAATTTGGGAGAATAAAAGAGGAGGCAACATTGGGGAAAGAGATTTCACAGGCGGTGATTCGAAGAATGCCGCGGTATTACCGTTATTTGGGAGATTTGCTCGATGAGGGGGTTGAGCGGGTATCCTCGAATGAATTGAGCGAAAAGATGAAAGTAACCGCTTCCCAAATCCGCCAGGATCTGAATAATTTCGGCGGTTTCGGGCAGCAGGGTTATGGGTATAACGTACAATATTTGTATGATGAAATTGGAAAAATACTGGGGCTGGAAAAACAGCATAATATTATTGTGATCGGCGCCGGCAATCTGGGCCAGGCGTTGGCCAATTACAGCAAATTTCGAAAGCTTGGATTTATGATTATCGGACTGTTTGATGTAAACCCCGCGCTGACAGGAACGATCCAGGGCGGGATTCCGATTATGATGCTGGATGAACTGGAAGATTTCGCAGCGTCCCATCAAGTAGACATCGCGGCCTTTACAATGCCCAAGCATTCCGCGGATTCAATCGCAAACCGACTGATAAAGCTGGGGATTCGCGCGATCTGGAATTTTGCGCATGTGGACCTGGATTTGATGGACCAAAACGTAGTCGTAGAAAATGTCCATCTTTCGGACAGCCTGATGCAGTTATCTTATAACATGCGCTGCAAAAATGAAAAATAAAGAACATGAATCGTCCGCAGCAGAAAGGAAGCAAATGAAACGGATCGTAAACAGCATGGAAATGAAATGGCTCGACAGTAATACGATCGACCATTTCGGCATACCGTCGCTTGTATTAATGGAACGGGCGGCGCTTAGCGTTGTGGCGTCTATGCCACCGCAGCTATCGCAGCATAGTACCGTATTGGTCGTATGCGGGAACGGAAATAACGGGGCGGACGGACTGGCCGCGGCAAGGCTTCTGGCACAGCGCGGCTGCAGCGTTATCGTGGCGCAGATGCCGGACCATGGCAGGCGTTCAAAGGAAAATCAAATACAGCTCCATATTTTGGAGCAATATGGCATTCCGGTTTTCGACGATATTCCAAACGGCCGTTATGCATGCGTACTGGACGCACTGTTTGGGGTAGGGCTTTCCCGTGCGCCGCAGGGGGTATATGCGGATTGGATCGACAGGATGAACTGCCTGGAAGGATATAAGGTCGCGGTCGATTTGCCAAGCGGCGTGTCCAGCGACACCGGGCAGGTCTATGATGCCGCGTTTCGGGCCGATCTTACCATTACGTTTGCCTACGCAAAAATCGGGCAGTTGCTTTATCCGGGGCGGGCGGCCTGCGGACAGGTCAAAGTGGCGGACATCGGCATTACAGACGAAAGCTGGCTCAAACGGCGTCCATCGTGCTTTGCGCCGGAAAAAAGGGATCTGTGTACGATTCCGCAAAGGCCGGCCCGTTCCAATAAAGGTACGTTTGGAAAAGTCCTGGTCATTGCCGGAAGCGCAGATATGGCCGGAGCCGCGCTTTTTAGTGCAAAGGCCGCTTACCAGGCCGGGTGCGGGCTTGTTAAAATCTGTACGCCCGCAGAAAACAGGGCGGTTTTGCTCGGCGCGCTTCCGGAAGCCATACTATCCTGTTATGGGGCGGGCGGGCCGGATGAAAAAAAACTGCTGTCAGAAATCGCGTGCGCAGACGTTGTCCTGCTGGGACCAGGGATCGGGATGGATGATACGGCGTTTCGGATCACAGAGACGGTGCTGCGCAGCGCGGACCAGCCGCTTGTGATTGACGCGGACGGCCTAAACCAGATTGCCGCGCATCCGGATTTCCTGCAATACGCGAAGCCATCCTGGATCCTGACGCCGCATCCGGGCGAAATGGCAAGGCTGACCGCAAAAACGATCCCGCAGGTGCTGGAAAGCCTGCTTGAAACAGCCTGCGCGTTTGCCGGGCAATATAAGGTAACCTGTGTATTAAAAGACGCTGCGACCGTTACGGCGGCAGCGGACGGTACGGCTTATCTGAATACCTCCGGCTGCAGCGCAATGGCAAAAGGCGGAAGCGGTGATATATTATCCGGGATTATAGCCTCGTTTTTGGCACAGGGCATGGAGCCAAAGCAGGCGGCGTACATGGGCGTATACGTACATGGGCTTGCGGGAGAAGAGTCCGCTAAAAAAACGGGTGCTTACGGCCTGCTGGCCAGGGACCTTACGGCGGCAGCCGGGCGCATTTTGGATCAAGCCGCGCAAAAAGCGCGAAAAGACGCCATAAAAACAGAACAGGAGATTTAAAAAGGGGATATGATGAACAGACACAGCCGCGTATACGCCAGCATTGATTTAACAGCCGTCCTCCACAATATGGAAGCGATTCACAGACTTTTGCATCCGAAAGCCAAAATAATAGCCGTGATTAAAGCGGACGCTTACGGCCATGGGGCGGTAGAAATCGCAGAGACCATAGAGCATCTTGACTATTTGTTTGGATTTGCGACAGCAACGGCGGAAGAAGCCTTTACGCTGCGCAGGCAGGGGATAAAAAAGCCGGTCCTGATTCTTGGCCACGTATTTGCGGAACATGACAAGATGCTGGCAGAACAGGAAATCCGTCCGTCTGTGTTTACCCTGGAAAAGGCAGAACAGCTTTCAAAGGCAGCACAGGCGGTGGGCAAAGACCTTGCCGTGCATATTAAAATTGATACGGGCATGGGACGCATCGGGATGCGCCCTGAGCCAGAAAGCGCAAAAACGATAGCGCAGATTGCGGCATTGCCGCATATAGTAGTAGAGGGTATTTTTACTCATTTTGCAAAAGCAGATGAGACAGACAAAACATATACAAAACGCCAGATTGCGCAGTTTCAGGAAATTATACGCCTGGCAGAAAAAGAGGGCGTAACGGTTCCGTACCGCCATTGCTCCAACAGCGCCGGCATTATCGATATGCCGGACGCGAACATGGATCTGGTAAGGGCCGGCATTATCCTGTATGGGTTATGGCCGTCTGACGAGGTGCACAAAGAGCGCATCGACCTGCACCCGGTACTGGAGCTAAAAAGCCATGTCGCCTATGTAAAGACGGTAGAAGCTGGAACCAGTATCTCATACGGCGGTACGTATACAGCCGCCGTACCAAGGGTCGTTGCGACGATTCCGGTCGGTTATGGGGATGGCTATCCGCGCAGCCTGTCCAATAAAGGGTGGGTGCTGATCCATGGGCAGCGGGCGCCGATTATTGGAAGAATCTGTATGGACCAGTTTATGGTGGACGTTACGGATATTGCGCATGTAAAGGCCGGCGATCTGGTGACGTTGGCAGGCACAGACGGGGCGCAGCGCCTGTCACTGGAAACATTAGGGGAACTGTCCGGCCGCTTTCATTATGAATTTGCCTGCACGCTTGGCCGGAGGATTCCACGGGTCTATTATAAGGACGGGGTTTTGGTTTCGCAACGGGGTGATTTTTAAAATTTTAAAGGAAAATAAACCCTGTCATGTATACACTCGATAAAACTGGTAATACTCACCGTATAACCTATTTTGTGGAGTGAGAGAGATGTTAATAAGACGTGGAGATATTTATTATGCCGATTTACGGCCGGTAGTCGGTTCGGAACAGGGCGGGGTGCGCCCGGTATTGATTATTCAAAATGATGTGGGCAACCTGCACAGTCCGACCGTAATTTGCGCGGCGATTACCTCGCAGATGAACAAAGCCAAGCTGCCGACCCATGTAGAACTGTCCGCGAACCGCTATGCGCTTGTAAAGGATTCCGTGATTTTGCTCGAACAGCTTCGTACGATCGACAAAAAACGGCTGAAAGATAAAGTCTGCCATTTGGACGGGGACATTATTAAAAAAATTGACAAAGCCTTATGTATCAGTCTGGAATTAGTTGTTACATAGCTTGACGTAATACAATTTAAATGCTATTTTATTACCATAAGGGACCGATGCAGGCCGACCTGCGCAGTCCTTATGCTCACGGGCGATAAAGCTTGCCATATGGTTCATGATCACAACGCTCGTGAGTCGGCGTTATTTGGCAAATTTTCGTGTTTGTCAGTATAAAATACAGGAAACATAAAAAAGGAGAGGATTTTATTTATGGACGATGGCTCAAGTCCCAAGTTAAGTGAGAAGAACAATTGGTTCAGTGACCTGTTAAAAAAGTTAAACCGAAGAAATTCCGAAAAAATAACCGAGGAAGAGATCATTTCTATGGTCAATGAAGGGCATGAGACCGGTGTGCTGGAAGATAATGAGGTAGAAATGATCCAAAATATTTTTGAATTTACGGACAAGGAAGCAAAGGATATCATGACGCACCGGAAAAATATCTGTGCTTTGGACGGAACGATGTGTCTTAAAGACGCGATCGACCAGGTGTTAGCTCAAACCTATTCCAGATTTCCGGTTTATCTGGATGATATCGACAATATGATCGGGATCCTACATATTAAGGAAGTCATGGCATTCAGCCGCATGCCGGAAATGCTTGACAGGCAGATTAAGGACATCGAAGGCCTGTTTTCCGAGCCGTCCTTTATTCCGGAAACGCGCAGGATCAGCGACCTGTTCCAGAATATGCAGGCGAGGAAAGCGCATATGGTCATCGTAGTGGACGAATATGGGCAGACATCCGGACTTGTGGCTATGGAGGATATTTTAGAGGAAATCGTCGGCAATATTTTCGATGAGCATGACAAGGAAAACCAGTTGATCGAAAAAGTGTCCGAAGGATGCTTTGTTATGAACGGCATGGCATCGTTAGAAGACGTGGGGGAATTACTGGGAGTTGCGTTTGACCAGGAAGCGTATGATACGCTGAATGGATTTTTGATCTCGCAGATTGACAAGATACCGGCGGATGGGGAAGTATTTACGATCCGTTACGGCGGATACCGGTTTGACGCCACAAAGGTAGCGGACCGTATGATCCAGACCGTGCGGGTGATCCGGGAAGCGCGTCCGCGTACCGAAGAAGAAGACAGTTAGCGCGTTCACAAAGGAAGTTCTTGTCATCTGGCGGATGAAATGATAAAATAGAAACAGCAGAGAACGAGTACTTTATAGAAAAGAGGATATTTTATGTCAGGACATTCCAAATTTGCGAATATCAAGCACAAGAAAGAAAAGAATGATGCTGCAAAAGGAAAAACATTTACTATGATTGGCCGTGAAATCGCGATCGCCGTAAAAGAAGGCGGGCCGGATCCGGCAAACAACAGTAAGCTAAGAGATGTAATCGCAAAGGCAAAAGCCAACAATATGCCGAATGACACGATTGACCGCGGCATAAAAAAGGCGGCCGGAGACGCCGGAAACGTCAATTATGAAGCGGTTACGTACGAAGGGTACGGGCCGGGCGGAACAGCCATTATCGTAGACGCGCTGACGGATAACAAAAACCGTACGGCCGCGAATGTGCGCAACTGTTTTACGAAAGGCTATGGGAGCATCGGGACGCAGGGATGTGTTTCCTATATGTTTGACCGCAAAGGACAGATCATCATTGACAAAGAAGAATGCGACAAGGATGCGGATGACCTGATGATGCTTGCCCTGGACGCGGGGGCGGAAGATTTTGCGGAAGAAGAGGACAGTTTTGAAATAACTACGGACCCAAATGACTTTGAAGCCGTGCGCGAGGCGTTAAGCGGGCAGCAGATCGCGATGACGCAGGCGGAAATCACAATGATCCCGCAGACCTATGTAACGCTGTCGCAGGAAAGTGACCTTTCCAATATCCAAAAGATTTTAGATATGCTGGATGAAGACGACGACGTACAAAACGTCTATCATAACTGGGACGAATAAGCCGAAACCATTACAAATGATACAGGAAACCATAAGGAACATACGGCCGCAAAGCCGAACACAGAAACATCATGTCTGGCCAGGCAACCATGGACCGGATTTATGAAAAATAAATGGAGGATCTTTTAAATTATGAAAAAAATACTTTTTGCAGCATCGGAATGCGTACCATTCATCAAAACCGGGGGACTTGCGGATGTATGCGGGGCACTGCCGAAAGAATTTGACAAGGAACATTGGGATGTACGTGTTGTAATCCCGAATTACACTTGTATCCCGGAACATTTCCGCAGCCAATTCCAGTACGTTACGCATTTCTATATGGGCACCGGCCCGATGATCCCGGACAAATATGTAGGAATTTTAACGTATGAGCTGGATGGCGTGACCTATTACTTTATTGACAATCAGGAATATTTTAACTGCGCCGTACCGTACGGCGATATTCGCTACGATATCGAAAAATTTATCTTTTTTGACAAAGCTGTCTTATCCATGTTAAAATCCATTAATTTCCAGCCGGATTTGATCCATTGCCATGACTGGCAGACAGGCCTGATCCCGGTATATTTACGCAACGAGTTTCAGGGAGATATGTTCTATTGGGGCATGAAGTCTATGATTACGATCCATAACCTGAAATTCCAGGGGATTTGGGATAAAAAAGTATTCCAGGGTTTAAGCGGCCTGCAGGATTTCCTGTTCGTACCAGATAAGCTGGAGTTTAACAAAGATGCCAGCATGTTTAAAGGCGGCCTTGTTTACGCAGACTATATCACAACCGTCAGCGATACATATGCGCAGGAAATCCAAACTTCCCAATACGGAGAAGGGCTGGACGGCCTTTTATCCGCAAGGCATATGGATATGCAGGGAATTGTAAATGGTATTGATTATGATATTTACAATCCAGCAACCGATCCTAAGATCTACTGCAACTACGACGCGTCGACCTGGCGTAAAAAGAAAGCGAACAACAAAGTCAAACTGCAGGAAGAATTAGGGCTTGCCGTAGACAAAAAGAAATTTATGATCGGCTTAATTTCCCGCCTGACAGACCAAAAAGGGCTGGATCTGATTAATTATGTCATTGACCGCATTGTAGATGACTACACCCAGTTTGTCGTAATCGGCACAGGGGATCCTGCGTATGAAAATATGTTCCGCCACTACGCATGGAAGTACGGTGACCGCGTATCCGCAAATATCTGTTATTCCGACGATTTGGCGCACAAGCTGTATGCGGCTGCGGACGCGTTCCTTATGCCGTCCCAGTTTGAGCCGTGCGGCCTCACCCAGTTAATTTCATTCCGTTACGGTACGGCTCCGATTGTACGTGAGACAGGCGGGCTAAAGGATACGGTCGTACCGTTTAATGAGTATGACAATACCGGGGACGGATTCTCATTCTCCAATTACAATGGGGAAGAAATGCTGAAAGTGATCAATTACGCGAAGAAAGTATTTTATGATATGAAAAAAGACTGGAACCATATGATTGACCGCGGTATGGCGAAAGATTTCTCTTGGAACGCGTCGAAATTCAAATACGAAGGGCTGTACAATTACCTGATCGGGGATAAATAAGAAGATTTTGCAAGGGCAGAGGCTTATAGTATCGTGCTGTGGCTTCTGCTTTCTTTTGCGTTAAATTGTGTGCGCGGCAAAACGGAGAATGAAACAAAAAAGCGGGGAAAGGAGTATGCGGGATGATCGGAGTATACTTTAGCGGCACAGGGAATACAAAGTACTGCGTTGAGAAATTTTTAGCGGAATATTACCATAGTAAAAATATAGGTTCCATTGAAGATCCATATACGGCAGAAAAAATTAAAAAAAATCATGAAATGGTAATCGGGTATCCAGTACAATACAGCGCTGTCCCTAAAATACTGCGTGACTATATCATGGCAAATCCAGACATATGGAAAGGGAAAAAGGTTTTTATTATTGCAACCATGGGGCTTTTCAGCGGTGACGGAGCAGGAATATTAGCGCGGCTGTTAAACAGCTACGGTGCGGTTATCACAGGCGGCTTACATCTAAAAATGCCAGATAGCATCGGCGATGTCAGGGCGTTAAAACGCAGCCCCGAAAAAAATAAAGAACTGGTAATGAAAGCAGAAGAAAAAATACAAAGAGCGGTTTATTTTATAAAAAGCGGAAAACCGCCACAAGAGGGATTGGGCATCGGCTGTCATTTGGCAGGGCTATTCGGACAGCGATTATATTTTGGTTGGAAAACGAAAAGATATACAGATAAACTAAAAATTGACCCCCAAAAGTGTATCGGCTGCGGTTTATGTAAAAGCTTATGTCCTATGGAGAATATCTCTATAAAAAAGAAACTTGCTGTTTCAGGTGATCAATGCACCATGTGCTACCGCTGCATCAGCAGATGCCCAAAACAGGCAATTACATTATTGGGTAAAAGGGTTATCGACCAAAATGATATTCATAAACTTATGCATAAAACGTCGTACTTTGTCACATACTTTTGAAAAAAGTAAGTGAGGTATTTGTTTATGAGCGACGAACAAACAAAGCATGAAGCAGCGCAAACTACTGACGCGGATCAAGAAGCAAAAAAAGAAGAAGCACAAGCCGCCGCTGCTGTAAACGATAATATTAAAACCAACGGAGAAATCACACTAAACGATAATTGCGAAAACCACAAAATATATCTACTGTCTGTAATCGGAGAAATTGAAGGGCATGAATGCCTGTCGGCCAATACGAAAACCACAAAATACGAACATGTGCTGCCAAAGCTGGCAGAAATTGAAGACGCGACGAATATTGACGGCGTTATGCTGCTGTTAAATACCGTAGGCGGGGATGTGGAATCAGGACTTGCGATTGCGGAAATGGTTGCGTCCTTGAGTAAGCCTACCGTTTCCCTGGTCCTTGGCGGCAGCCATTCGATCGGGGTGCCGCTGGCGGTTTCTACGGATTACTCCTTTATCGTGCCGACCGGTACGATGGTCGTGCACCCGGTACGGATGAATGGAATGGTAATCGGCGCACCTGCCACATATGACTACTTTAAACAAATGCAGAACCGCATTATCGGTTTTATCGCATCGCACTGCAAGGCCAGGGAAGACCGCCTGGAAAAAATGATGATGAATACAACAATGCTGACCAAAGATCTTGGGACGATCCTGGTTGGGGAAGAGGCCGTAAAAGAAGGGATTATCAGCGAAGTAGGCGGTATGAAAGAGGCTCTGCGAAAGCTGCATGCGCTGATTTCCGAAAAAAAAGGAAAATAAAAACCATTGTTGTTTTCTGTTATGGTAATTTTTACGTTTTGGCTGTGGGGACGCCGGATGAGGGACGCAGGTCTGGCTTGTGGCTCCGACTCCAGAATGGTAAGAATCCCTAAGTATTCTGCATTTA
>CAJUIH010000070.1 GCA_910586045.1 uncultured Eubacterium sp. | reverse complement strand
ATTCGGTGATTGAATACTGCACAATAAACCCGATAAACGGCGGGCCAGAAACAACTGATATTGTGCTGAAATTTTACGCCGTTTATATATTTCAATCAACCAAAGGAGCGTATTATGCTGCACACCGCCGAAATTCCTATTACATCAATCAATAAATATCAATATCTCATAAACTTTTAACATAGCGCTCCTAATTTTAGGACAGCACCCTAAACAAAAAAAGACAGCCACATCAAAAGTTATTTCTTAACAGTTCCAAAACAACGTTCATTCCGCCACTGTCAGCCGGGAACGGGAAACAGGACGCTGCGGCTGTGACTGCGCAGGGACGTTAGAAACTCTTAGTATTCTGCTCGTAACCTAGGATTTTCAGGCCGGATGCCTGAAAAAGGGTCTGTCCGCCACGGACGGCGGATACAGACCCGGTCCGCACGCTGCCGGAACTAAAATGCAGAATACTTAGAGTTTCTTACGTCCCTAAGCGTCACAGCCGCAGCGTCCTGTTTCCCGTTCCCGGCGTCCGGGACGCCACAACCCCCGTACATCCGTTCCCGGCGTCCGGGACGCCACAACCCCGATGCATCTATTTCACGGCACCAGCCATACCTTCTACAAAGTACCTCTGGAAAATCAAATACACCGCCATAACCGGAATCACCGATATCAGCACCCCGGCACACAAATATCCGTAATCCGTACCATGCTCGCCCACAAATGTCATCAGCCCTACCGGAACGGTCTTTAAATTATTATCATTTATAATGACCGATGCCAGCAAATACTCATTCCACGTAGACAAAAAGTCCGTAATAAACAACGTCGCTATTGCGGGTTTGCAGATCGGCAGTATAATCCGGCTGAATGTCTGCCATTTGCTTGCGCCGTCAATATAAGCCGCTTCGTCAATCGCAAAATCAATCCCTTTCATAAACCCATGCATAATCAATATCATAAAAGAAACGCCAAAACCTATGTATACATAAAACAAACCAAAATACGTATTGATCAGGTTCAGCTTGTTGTAAATAATACTGATCGGAACCAGCGCAATCTGCATAGGAAGCATCATGCCAAGCAGCAGGAATACAAACCATCCCGTTGCGTGTTTTAACTTGAGCCTGGTCAGCGCAAATGCTGCCATGGATGAAAAAAAGATTCCAAGCGGTACTTTTAACAGGCAGATAATCAGGTCGTTTTTCATATATTTAAACAGGTTGCCCTCTACCATCGCATTTGAAAAGTTGGACCACGCAATCTGCTCTGGAATCTCAAATAATCCCAGCCCGCTGATAAAGTCTGATTTTGCTTTCACTGCTGTTAAAACCAGCGTGATAATCGGGACGATCCAAAGGATTGCCAGTATAATCAAAATCACATACCGCAGGGTGGATTTTAGTATTTTATTTCCTTTTCCTTCCATCATAAGCCCCTCCCTATTCTTTTTTCGCAGTGAAAGACATGTATGGAATGATTACAATCAGCATCATCAAAACCATGATAATGGCAATCGCTGTACCATACCCTACGTTGTTATACTGGAATACCTGGTTGTACATATAAGAAGCCAATACCTGCGTCGCATTGTTCGGGCCGCCGTCTGTCAGGCCTTTGACTACATCGTATACTTTCATCGCGGCAATCAGCAGGGTTGAGATTACCATAATAAATGTATCTTTCATAAGCGGGACGGTAATGCGGAAAAACTGCTGGAACGCGTTTGCCCCGTCGATCGAAGACGCTTCCAGTACATCCGGTGAAATCCCGCCCAATCCTGCCAGAAACAGGATCATCGGCTGGCCGATTGCCTGCCAGAGAGAAGCGATAAATAAGGCAATCAATGCCGTACTCGGTGTGGATATCCAGGTCTGTGTAAAATCCAGGCCGAGCATTTTTGCAAACTGGTTGATAAATCCAATCTGTGGATTGTAAATCCATCTCCAAATGATCGCTACCGCAATGGCAGAAATAACACTTGGAAAATAAAAGAATGCCCGGAAGAACGTCCTTCCTTTAAATTTCTGGTTCATCAATACCGCAAGCATCAGCGATACGGTCGTCGTTACCAGAACCGTAAGTACGATCCAGATAATGGTATGCCGGAATGAAAGCCAGAAGACGTCGTCGTGTACTAGCTGGCTGTAATTTTTCGCACCGACAAACTTCATGTTTCCGATCCCGGTACCGCTGTGAAAACTGATATACAGCGAATAAAATACCGGAAAAATAATGACTGACAAATAAATAATCAGTGCTGGAAGCATAAAGAGATAAGGTGCTGCTTTCCCGTCATCTTTTTTCATCTCGTATTCCCCCTCACTCTCCCAATCATGCGTTTTGCCGGCAGACTACCTGCTTTGGAACGGCCAGCTTCCTATTCCTGGCTGTTCCTTAACAGGCCCGCCGGCAGTTTAGGACCACGGCAATAGAAAACCAAAACTGTGCCGCTTTCTATTGCCTGTCAAATTACCGCTTATTTGTTCTGGTAAGCTTCAATTGCCTCCTGAATTGCCTTGGCAGCTTCTTCCGGTGTATGCTCGTTATTGGCAATCGCATCCTGATAGTTGAACAGTACGTCTGCTACTTCCGTCGGGAACGCCTGGTCGGTAATGGTAAAGGTACCGCTTTCGGAAGAAGTATCGATCATGTTCTGCACGTTCGGGTTTACTTTTGCGTCAACCGGATCCGCATCGGTTCTTGGCAGCGGCAGGTTGTAATACGTCGGATATACTCTTGCCGCTTCATTGCTGAACAAGAAATTGGTATAAGCAATCGCTGCTTCCAGTTCATCGTCTGTAAGGTTCTTGTTAAACTGGTTCATTTCTGCAAACGCGGACATTCTGCCTGTTTCATTCGGGAACGGGAACCAGCTTACATTGTCCAGTGTTACGCCATTGTTCTGCAGTGTGGAATCATACCACTGGCCCTGGATATCCATTGCGCACGAACCCATTGCAAATGCCATATACGTATCGTCCGGGCTTGCGGTTACAAAGCCGTCCGGGAAGTATCCTTCCTGGCAGTATTTCTGATAGCGTTCCAGGCCTTTTTTTACCGCGTCGCAATCCCAGCTTGCCGTTAGGGACTGCAGTTTGTCATGCTCTTCTGCCCCTGCTTCGTATTCGATAAACTGTTCGATCAGACGCATGACATGCCATCCGTTCAATCCGGCTGTGGAAATCGGGGTAATGCCGTTTTCTTTTAATTTTGCACAGGCCGCGTCAAATTCTTCGATTGTTTTTGGCACTTCGATTCCGCACTGTTCAAACAAATCGGTGCGGTAGTACATGCCAAGTACATTGTAAGAAGTCGGGATACCGGAAATCTGGCCGCCTAATGTAACCAGGTTCATAGCGCCAGGAGAATACACTTCGTCCCATTTATGCTCTTTTGCATATTCTGTAAAATCATAGGTCACGCCATTGTCTACATAATACTGCCCAAGCGCGCCGCCCCAGTTAAACCAAAGGCTCGGCATAGATCCGGACTGCGCCGCTGTCTTGCAGGCGTCCTTAATGCCGTCCGTATCATAATAAGAAACGGTTACGTTAATATTTGGGTTTGCTTCGTTGAAAATCTTTGTTAACTCTTCGGTACCTTCCTGTCTGGTCGTCAGATACCAGAATGACAATTCTACCGGCTCCCCTTTGTAGCCGACATCCGCAACGGATTTTACTTCCGTCGTATCTACGGATCCATCGCCGCCGGATGCGTCATCGCCGGACGTATCTTCCTTTGACGCGTCATCGCCGGACGTATCCTCCTTTGACGCGTCATCGCCGGACGTATCCTTTGACGCGTCGTCACCCGTATTTTCCGTCTTTGCAGAATCATTGCCGCTGCCCGAATTTCCGCACCCTGCGAGCATCGATGCTGCCATTGTCCCCACTACTGCCATCGAAATAAGTTTTTTCACCAGTTTACTCTTCATATTTTCCTCTCCTTTCCTGTTTAAAAAAACCAGTTTCTTTATCTATCAAGGCGGTCTCGCCTGATATACGTTCCCCTGCCAGATACTGCAGGCTTTTTGCCCCATATTCCTGGTGCGGGCTTTTTGCAGCTATTCCCGCCACATACCCTTTCAGGATCCCCTCGTCCAGATAGATCCCATAGCATCCGCAATCCCGCGTCTTTTTACGGGTATGGTAAGGGAGCTTTGTCACTGCTCCGCCCTGGCTGTAATCTACCTGCGAAGCGTAAAAATAATCTTTGGTCCCGGCGTCTTCCAGTTCCATCAGGTATCCGGTTGCAGCATACCGGTTAAAGACTTCTTCCGGCGCGATCAAAAGGTCTACGCGCCCGGACTGCATATAGGCGGATAAGGACGCTTCGCTCTGCCTGTTCGCGCTTCCGCAGTTGGATGCGTCAATCACACATTTCTGCTTCTGCGGATCCAGCGCCAGTTCCCGCGCCAGTTCTTCCTGCATGGCGGCAACCGTTTGTTCCGGAATCTCGGCGCCTGCCGCTATAATCAATACCGATTCTTCCGCAGTCTTTTTTTGGATATCCCCAATCAGAAATCCAACTAGTACCGCTGCGGCAAGAACGGCCGCGATCGCCGCCCCATAATAGGAAACGATATAGCTGACCTTTTCCGCCGCTGTATAGTGCGGCCACCGCTGACGGATCAGGGCGCGGTCTTTGTCCGGCTGCGGGCGGTCTGCTTTCTTTTTTTCTGATTCAATTTTTCTCTGTTTCAATTGAACTTCCCCCCCCCGCAGGCCTGTGATGGCCGCGCGTTTTATTTTTTCGTAAGCACCTGCCCTACCGCTTCCTGCCAGCCGTTCCATTTCTTCTCCCGTACGGCATCCTCCATATCCGGATGGTACACGGTAAACGCAGAATTTTCAAACAACCGCTTCCGGTCATAGATTCCGGCCGCAATGCCTGCCGCGTAGGCCGCGCCGATTCCGGACAGCTCTTCCGCGTGCGGTACGCATACTTCTTTTGCTAATAGATCGCTTTGGAACTGCATCAAATATGTATTCCGGCTTGGCCCGCCGTCCACACGGATCTGGCTGATCGGTGTTTTGGTGTCTTTTTCCATCGCCAGCACAAGGTCTGTAATCTGGTACGCGATGCATTCCAGCGCTGCTTTTATGATTTCCGCCTTTCCCGTCATCCTTGTGATCCCTACGATGGCCGCTTTGGCCGCCGCGTCCCAATAAGGGGCGCCCAGGCCGGTAAACGCGGGTACCAGATAGGTCGTATCTTCCGGGTTGGCTGCATATGCTTCCGTCTGTGTATCTTTTGCGCTGTCAATCAGCTTTAAGTCATTTTTCAGCCAGCTAATCACGGCGCCTGTATAATTCAAATTGCCTTCCAGGCAATACGTTACTTCTCCATCCATTCCCCATGCGACCGAGGTAACGACCCCATGGCTGCTCGTAATCGGCTCCTTTCCAATATTCATCATCAAAGAAGACCCGGTTCCGTAAGTAGCTTTGACCATTCCCGGACGGATACAGCCCTGGCCAAACAGCGCGCCGTGGGAATCTCCCAAAACGCCCATAATCGGAATCGGCTCATCCAGATACCCTTCGAAATCCGTATATCCAAAACAGGAATTGGAATCCGCAATCTCAGCCAGCGCATCCATCGGCAGGCCAAACAGCGCGCATAAGTCCGGATCCCAGCCCAAGGTCTTTAAATGAAACAATTGTGTCCGCGACGCATTGGAATAGTCGGTCCGAAACGATCTGCCGCCTGTCAGTTTATAGACAAGCCAGCTATCCATGGTGCCAAGCGCAAGCGATCCTTCGTCTGCTTTTTGCTGCGCGCCTTTTGTATTCCTAAGCAGCCATGCCATTTTACAGGCCGGAAAGTATCCGGAAAGCGGAATCCCCGTCTTTTGCCTGACCTGTTCGGCGTGCCCGGCCGCCGCAATTTCTGTCCCGATGGACTCCGCACGCCCGCACTGCCATACGACCGCGTGCGCCAGCGGCTCCCCCGTACTGCGGTCCCACATTGCGGTCGTTTCCCGCTGGTTGCTGATGCCGAGCGCTGCGATTTCGCTTTTCTCTATATGACCGATGTTATGGCCGCCTGTTTTTCCTGCCGTTTCAATGACCTGTTTTACGGCCTGGATCGTATTTGCGTAAATTTCGTTCAGGTCATGGGATACCCAGCCTTTTTCATTGACGATCTGCGCATGCGCAAGGTCGCTGCGGTTTAACAGCATCCCCGTTTCGTCAAACAAAAGCGCTTTCGTCCCCTGCGTGCTTTGGTCAATGCTGATTATGTATTTTTTTTTCATAGCAGATACTCCATTATTTGAGATACTCCATCGCTTTTGCCGCGATGCCTTCCGCGTTTAATCCGTAATGGTCAAATACTTCTTTGGAGGTACCTGTAATCACCGGTGCATCCGGAAGCGCCAGGTTAATTACCCGTTTCGGGCATTCCGCGCCGATTGCCTGGCTTACCATCGAACCAAGGCCGCCGAACGGCGCATGCTCTTCTACCGAAACCACAAGCTTTGCCGCCGCCGCTTTTTCCAGCAATGTCTTTTTGTCAAACGGCTTGACGCAGTACATATCCAGTACGCATGCCGAAACGCCTTGTTCCGCTAAAAGGTCTGCCGCTTCTTTTGCCGGCCTTACCATCTCGCCGCAGGCTGTGAGTACTACGTCCGTCCCTTCCCGCAGTACGGTCGCCCGGTCCATGACAAACGGCGTATGGTCTTCCGTGTAAATATCTTCCACCGGATTCCTGCCGACGCGGATATAGGCCGGTTTTTCATCCAATAAAAGCTGTTCGATTAATTTTGCGGTCTGGAAACGGTCGCTCGGCAGGTATACGCGCATATTTGGAATGGCGGACATGGCCGCGATATCCTGTGCGGAATGGTGGCTCATGCCCAGCGCGCCGTAGCTGACGCCGCCGCTGATGCCGATTAATGTTACATTGGTATTCGAATAGGCACAGTCTACTTTTGCCTGCTCATAGCTTCTTGTCGAAACAAAGCTCGCCGGGGAAGCGGCAAATACTTTCTTTCCGCATTTTGCCAGGCCCGCTGAAATGGATACCAGGTTCTGCTCCGCGATACCGACTTCAATAAACTGCTTTGGAAACGCTTTGGCAAACGGCGCAAGGGAAGCGCTGCCCCTTGAATCACTGCAGAGTACAACAATGTCCCGGTCTGTCTGCGCCTTTTCCATTAAAACCTCGCAAATCGCCTGTCTGTTTGGAATCTTATTCATGGCATACAGCCTCCTTTCTGGCATCCAGATCTTTCATGATCTGTGCATATTCTTCTTCATTCGGTACTTTATGATGCCATGCGGCTTTATTTTCCATAACCGCGGAACCAAAGCCTTTGGTCGTATTGGCAATGATCACGGTCGGCCTGCCTTTCTGCCCTTTTGCCTGTTCAAAAGCAGCGATCAGCGGTTCGATCTGGTTTCCGTCCGCGCTGATGACATGCCAGCCAAACGCTTTCCAGCGCTCCTCCTGCACGTCCTGTGCCATGACCTCTTCTGTCCCGCCGGAAATCTGCAGGCGGTTGCGGTCTACCACCGCGCAGAGGTTGTCGAGCTTGTAATGGCCGCCCGCCATAGCGGCTTCCCATACCGAGCCTTCTGCCAGCTCACCGTCTCCCATCACCGTATAGACACGGTAATCCGCCCCGTCCATTTTGCCGGCCAGCGCCATGCCTACGCATACGCCCAGCCCGTGGCCGAGAGAACCCGAGTTCATCTCGATCCCAGGCAGCTTATTATTCGGGTGCCCGATATAAGGGGAGCCGAATTTGGAAAACTGCGCGATGACCTCATCCATCGGGAAAAACCCTTTCTGCGCCAGCACCGCGTAGTAAGCTTCTACCGAATGCCCTTTGCTTAATACAAACCGGTCGCGCCCCGGGTCGTCCTGGTTTTGGGGCGATACGTTCATCTCGTTAAAATACAAGGTTACGAGGATATTCAGCACGCTCATATCGCCGCCGATATGCCCGCCTTTGCCGGATACGATCATGTCGATAACCTTTTTCCTCAGATCGTATGCCAGCAGTGTCAGTTCTTTTGCTTGTTCTGTCATAATACCGTTTCCCCCCTTAAATAAGCCTTTACGTCTTCTTCGATTGGATCATAAAGATCAGGCGTTACCTGGATATATTTGCATGCTTCATATAATACAGGCACGACATTTTTATGAATGCCGACACAGTGGTGGATATAAGGGCCTTCTACAAGCTTTGCTTCCAGCCGTTTGAGGTTTGCCACTTCTACCCATACATAAGTACCTTTCGTATAAGGGCCTTCCACCCCTTTTGCATTGCCTAACAGCAGGGAATATCCCCCATTGTCGCCGTCAAACCTTGCCAGTGTCATCTCGCCCAGCTTTGCCTGCGCCTCTACCGCGCCCGGATGGTCAAACGCCAGCGGATAGCCAAGCGTCGGCTTTTCGGCTGCAACCGAAATCGGCCACGGCCCGCAGTGCTGCAGCAGCTCGCCGTTTTCATTGTCCGGATGGCGCACGGTCCAGTCCGCGAAAAAGCTCCTCGTACCGTCCATAGCCGCCGCTTCCACAAGCAGGGCGGTAATGGCTCCATGGATATCCGTCTCACAGACGACCGGGATCCCTTCCTCATTTAAAAGCGAATTTGCCGCGCACGGCATAATGCCGATCTCGCCCTGCAGCGCATTCCAGCACTGGATCGCGACTGCATTGCAGCTATATTTGTCCGCCAGGTTTTTCATCGCGATTTTTAACGCCGCCACATTTTCCAGTTCCTCCGGTTTTACCGCAATATGCATGCAGCCGCTGCAATAATCCGTCACTTCTTTCACCTGCTGCGGATGTGTCTTTGCCTCTTGGATCGCTTGCGTCAGTTCCGGCATTGGAACCGGGGAAAGCTGGATATTAAACCGTTCCAGCAGCTCGCCCTCGTTGCACATCGTAGACCAGAAGTCAAACGGCCTTGGCGCGATCTGTAAAATCCTTGTATGGCGAAACGTATCTACGACATGGCACACCGCAAGGAAATCTTTAATGCCGCGCGCAAACTCCGGATCGTCCAGCCTGCAGTTATTCATATAAGTAAACGGCACACGGAAACGCCGCAGCACCTTGCCGGTCGCAAACAGCCCGCACTGGCTGTCCCTTAACCGGATTCCATTTTCATCCGGCCGTTCATCCCGCGGTCCCCAAAGAAGCACTGGAAGTCCCATTTCTCTTGCCAATCTGGCACACACATATTCCGTTCCAAAATTACAGTGCGGGAAAAAGATGCCCTTTACCCCTTCTTTTCGAAACTTATCCTGGATGGCCTGACGGTCTGCTTCATCATAAAACAGCCCCTCTTCATTGATATCTGTAATGTCTACAAATGAGATACCCAGCTCTTCCAGCTTTCTGCGCGTCAGATCGGCGTATTTTACCGCGTCCGGGGCACTGAAAATGCTCCTGCGCGTAGGGGCGAATCCGATTTTTAATTTTTCCATGCAAATAACCCTCCCTGTCTTTTCCTATCCATTCATTTCTGTATCGCATTTCGTTTCATCCCGCCGGACCAGTTAAATTCTTTTCTGTCACGAATTTAATATTTATTAAATCTATGGTTCATGAATTTAATTGTTTCGTGCTGAATGCTTTTTACCATCTTATCTGTTTATTAAATACTTGTCAACAGAATTGAATAATTTAAATATTTTTTAGTAAATCTATCCAAAACAGACCAAAATATTGCGTTTTTAAAATTTATTACTTTTTATTTTGCAAACCCTTTATTTTTCTAGCTTTTCTTTTTCATTTTTTGCATTTAAATTTCATTCTACATTTTATTAAATTTTAGTAAATTTCACAAATGGATTTTCCTTGACTATCCGAACGCGTTTCTGTACAATTTATATAATTCAAATAACAGATCGATCATTATTTCATACAAAATGCAGGAGGGATATTATGACAATGGAAAAATGGGGGATGTTTGAACTGACCCTGAACGGAAAAAAGGACGGGAATCCTTTTTTAGATTATGAAATCCGCGGCACGTTCACGCACGAAAAAGAAACCCTGACCGTAAACGGGTTTTATGACGGAGACGGCATTTACAAAATACGCTTTATGCCGTCTTACGAAGGGGAGTACCAATATCGGATCTTCGGTTCGTTTTGTAAAGAACCCACGACAGGCAGCTTTACCGTCACGCCGCCGTCCGGAAACAACCACGGCCCGGTGCGGGTATCCAACAAGTACCACTTTGCTTACGCAGACAGCAGTCCGCATTATTCGGTTGGGACTACCTGCTATATCTTTGACCTGCAGGAACCGTCTGTACGCGAACAGACTTTCCGCGAACTTGAAAAGGGTTATTTTAATAAAATGCGGTTTTGCCTGCTGCCTAAGCACTATGACTTCTGCCTGAATGATCCGCCCGTCTTCCCATTCGAAGGCACCCCGATGGACGCCAGCGTACTGACCCGCCAGAATTTTATGGAATACAGCGGCAATGCCAAGGGCAACGACTGGGACTTTACCCGTTTGCGCCCGGAATTTTTCCGGATTCATGATAAGGCCATCGAGCGGCTGATGGAGCTTGGCATAGAAGCGGACCTGATCCTCTTCCACGCATATGACCGCTGGGGATTTTCCACCATGCCAATGGATGCAAAGATCCGATATATCAAATATATTATGGCCCGCTACAGCGCATACCGCAATGTCTGGTGGTCGCTCGCCAATGAATACGAGCTGTTGAAAACCGTTACCACAGACGACTGGGAGCAGATGGCCGCAGAACTTATGGCAGACGACCCTTACGGCCACCTGCGTTCGATCCACAACTGCGAAACGTTCTACGATTTTTCCAAACCATGGATTACCCACTGTAGCTGCCAGCGCTGTGACCATTACAAAACAACGGAAACAACCGCCGAACTGCGGGATACGTATGGCAAGCCTGTGATTTGGGACGAGGTCGGCTACGAAGGCAATTTTCCGCACTGCTGGGGCAATTTCACGCCGCAGGAGCTTGTCCGCCGCGGCTGGGAAGCCATCCTGCGCGGCGGCTACTGCGGGCACAGTGAAACGTTTCTTTGCGACGACGACATCATCTGGTGGTGCCACGGCGGAATATTAAAAGGAGAGAGCGCGGCGCGTTTTGCGTTTATGCTGGATTTTCTAAAAAGCGTTCCCGGCCACGGTTTAAAAGAAGGGCGGCTGAGGGACGACAAACACTTCCAATGGGATGATAAGGTCGCCGTTCCGCAAGACGACGCCTATGCGGGCGACTTTTATTTTTACTATTTTAGTATCTGGCAGCCGCCGTTTCGCCAGATTTATATCGATGATACGACCTGGTATGAGGCGGACATTATCGATACGTGGAATATGAAAGTCATTCCGACAGGAAAACACAAGGGCAGGTATGAACTGCCGCTTCCGGGTACGCAGTATATCGGAATCCGGCTGCGAAGAGCGGATTGACAAAATTTACCAAATGAACTAATATTTGTATATAACGTGTAGGAGTGATTGAAATGGGCATATCGGCAAAAGAATTGGCAAATATAATCCAGGTGTCACCGGCAACCATATCCATGGTATTTAATAATAAGCCCGGCATCAGTGAAGCTACTAAGGAAATGGTAGTCCAGGCAGCCTTAAAATATGGTTATTCAGCCAAAAAAATGTCCGGCAATCGTACCGCACAGGGCGTGATCCATCTCGTCAATTACAGAAAGCACGGAAAAATAGCTTCCAACACCGCGTTTTTCTCCCAGCTTACCGAAGGGATTTCCCAGGAATGCAGCCTGCATAACCATGCGCTGCATGTTTCTTATTTTTATGAGTTTCAGGATACCGAAGCACAGATTGCCACACTCAAGGAAGTAGATTGTATCGGCATTTTATTGCTTGCAACTGAAATGGAAGCTGCGGATTTCCATTTTTTTGACAGTTTTTCTATTCCGATTGTCGTTTTGGACTGCTATTACGATGATCTGGATTACGACTGTGTCGTCATTAACAATATCCAGGGCGCTTTCAACGCTACCAGCCACCTGCTGCACTGCGGCCATAAATCCGTTGGCTATCTGCATTCCTCGATTGATATCAGTAATTTTTCCGAACGCGCAGACGGTTATTTTAAAGCGCTGCGGGCAAACGGCTCCGGTTCTTCCCAGGCCGTAATCCACCGGCTGGCTCCGACATCCTCCGAGGGATATATAGATATGTCGCAGATTTTATCAAACGGGGAACGGCTGGCCGACGCTTATTTCGCAGACAATGATATCATAGCGGCCGCGGCCATGAAAGCGTTTCAGGAGCATGGATATAAGATACCGGAAGATATTTCTGTCATTGGTTTTGATGATATGCCGCTGTGTGATATGATGAGCCCCGCGCTTTCTACAATGAAAGTACGCAAACAGGAGCTTGGGGCCGCTGCCGTGCAAAGGCTGGTAGACCGGATCCACCATCCGGAGCTTGCACGCCTTAAAATGTGCATGTCTACCAAACTGATCTCCAGGGACAGTGTGGCTGTAAAGACCGCAGATTCGATACAAACACCGGAAACCGAAAACAGAACAAAATCAGAATAAAAACGCAAACAGGAGGAATTACATGAAATTAAGAAAACGAGGCTATGTCGGCACCACGCAGCAGGCTGTCACACAAAGAGAACAAACAAACGGCTCCCTGGCCCGCAAAGCTGCCGCGGAGGGATTTGTCCTGCTGAAAAATGAAGGCGATCTGCTTCCGCTGAAAAAAGGCACTTTGCTCGGCCTTTACGGAGCCGGCGCCATAAAGACCATCAAAGGCGGAACCGGTTCGGGGGATGTAAACAACCGCAAAAATATTTCGATCTATGAGGGGCTGTTAAACGGCGGATTTTCAGTCACAGCCCCAAGCGAAGCATGGCTGAAAGCCTATACTTCCTGCTATGACAAAGCGCGCCTGGACTGGAAAAACGCGATCTTGAAAAAAGCGGACGGCGCATTCGACGAAAACTTTTTCAACGCCTATTCCTCCATCCAGTTTTCCGTTCCATGCGGCGCGCCGATCGATGAAACAGCCGCCGGTGCGGACGGCGCGGATACGGCGGTTTTCGTACTGGCGCGGGTTGCCGGAGAAAACAAAGACCGCCAGGATATCCCGGGCGATTATTACATTACCGAAGAAGAACGGGCGCTGATTGCGCAGGTATGCCGCTCTTATCAAAACGTCGTCCTGGTCATTAATACGGGCGGACTGATCGACCTGGCTTTTACCGAACAATTCCCGAATATCGTATCGATCGTGCAGTACATGCAGGCCGGACAAGAAGGCGGCAATGCGCTTGCCGACCTCTTATCCGGGGATGTAACCCCTTCCGGCAAAATGACGGATACCTGGGCACTGGATTATAACGATTATCCAAACGCGTCCTATTTTAGTTTTAAAAGCGGCGACGTTTATAAGGAAGAATATAAAGAAGGCATCTATGTCGGATACCGGTATTTTGATACATTTGACGTACCGGTACGCTACTGCTTCGGCTTTGGCCTGTCCTATACCGATTTTTCCATTCAGACAGAAAACATCCGCCTGTCCGGTACCGGCACCGGCAAACCAATGCTGTCCGTACAAGTGCGTGTCACAAATACCGGCACCGTTTATTCCGGAAAAGAAGTCGTGCAGATCTACGTTTCCTGCCCGCAGAAAACCCTGCCGAAAGAATACCGCAGGCTGGCTGCATTTGCCAAAACAGACCTGCTTGCGCCAGGGCAGACACAGACGCTTAAAATCTCCTTTGCCTTATACCAGCTTGCATCCTACTGCGAGACATGCGCAGCCTGGATTTTGGAAAGCGGAACGTACGGCATCTGGGCAGGCAATTCCCTAAACGACGCAAAACTGGCCGCAACGATGACATTGGACGAAACCGCAAAAATGGTACAGTGCGCGCACATCTGTCCGCAAAAAGAAGCCCTGCCAGAGCTGCAGCCGGATGCCGCAAAAACAGCCGCGAAAGAACAGTCTTGGCAGGCAAAAGCCAAGGAGCAGAATCTGCCGCAGGTCCATATCAAGGCTTGTGAGATTTGCACAGAAACGATCACCTATTCCACCCTGGCTGATTCCTATCCGGGAAAAGCAGGGGAAATCACAGACGCTTTGTCTACCGACCAGCTTATCGCACTGGCGACCGGCGACCCGGCCAAGGACCAAAGCGGCCTTGCGCTCGGCTCTGCGGGGCAGACCGTTCCGGGCGCCGCTGCCGAAACCGTAAGCCTTGCCGCCAAAGAACCATGGAATATCGCAAGCATGGTACTGGCCGACGGCCCGGCAGGCTTGCGGTTGCGCCAAACCTACCAGGTACGGGAAGACGGCTCGATCGACGGCGGAAATTTCCTGGGCGGTTTTGAAAACGGATTTTTTGCAGACCCGGCTGAACCGGAAGGAACGACCTATTACCAGTACTGCACCGCGATTCCGGTCGGTACCCTGCTCGCTCAGACATGGAACACCGATTTGCTCAAAGAAATCGGCGAAATGATTTCCGGCGAAATGAATGCGTTTGAAGTATCGCTCTGGCTGGCGCCGGGTATGAATATCCACAGAAACCCGCTGTGCGGCAGAAACTTCGAATACTATTCCGAAGACCCGCTGCTGTCCGGCATGATGGCATCCGCCATCACCCTCGGCGTACAAAAAACCGCCGGATGCGGAACGACCATCAAACATTTTTGCTGCAACAACCAGGAAGATAACCGTATGGGATCGGATTCCGTACTGTCCGAACGCACCCTGCGGGAGATCTATTTAAAAGGCTTTGAGATTGCCGTAAAGAACGCACAGCCAATGTCGATCATGACCTCCTATAACCTAATCAACGGCGTACATGCCGCGGCATGCTATGACCTTTGTACCAAAGCCGCAAGGGACGAATGGGGATTTGCGGGAGCCATTATGACAGACTGGACGACCACTACCAATTCCACCGCGGGAGAAATAAACGCCGCAGGCTGTATGCGTGCCGGAAACGATATGGTTATGCCGGGTGACCAGCGCGATCATAAAAGCATCCGCAAAGAACTGGAAGCCGCAACCCTGGACCTGCGCGAACTGAAACGCTGTATTTACCATACCATAAAGCTGACGCTGCAGACCAACCAGTATGAAGACGCCGTAAGCTACCTGGATCAGTTCAGCGGACTGGACAGCTACGTGACCGTAGAAAAGACATCGTAAAAGAAAAACCGCCGCGGGAAATCATGCAAAACTTTATTTCCTGCGGCGTATATTTTTATCAGGTTTTCATGAAATATATAAACGGCGTAAAATTTCAACACAATATCATTTGTTTCTGGCCCGCCGTTTATCGGGTTTATTGTGCAGTATTCAATCACCGAATATATACAGGGCTGTTTCTATTTTTTGACCATTCCAAGCTGCCTGCCTTTTTTGCGGAGTGAATCGACCAGCATATATACAATTACCTTATCATCTTCGTCCAAATCTGAAATATCGACGGATTCTTTCTTGTCCAATCCGAGCAGATAATCGGTACTGACATGAAAAACCGCAGCCATTTTAATAATCACTTCCGGTGACGGCAGCCGGTCACCCATCTCATAAAAAGAAATCATCGTATTTTTGACTCCGATCTGGACGGCAAGCTGCTGCTGCGTAAGATTCTTCTGTTTCCGCAAATTTCTTAATCTTTTTCCAAAGCCTGTCATATTTGTAGTCTCCACCCCACTATATATTAAATATTCTACAAATGCCCACTTAATATTCGGTGGAATTTATTCTACAAAAATGTAGATTTTTCATAAAAAGTATGATAGAATTACATAGAAAAGTGCATTACAAATAAAATCGAGTTACGGGTATAAGGTGGTAAAATGAAAAAAAACAGACAACAATATGATTTAAAAAAGGAAATGGAAAAATCAGAACAGAAATTTGAATCTTTGGTACATTGCTGTGGTATTTTCTTTTGGATCGTCGTGATCTTTGACACCGTAGTCAACCACAACGTGACGATCATGAGTTACTTAGCGATTCCAAGTGTGATTGGGATTATACTATATTATTTATTTGAATAAGATTCCCAATCCGGTGTAAGGAACGGTCTCGAAATAACCGCGTTATTTTGGGACCGTTCCTTAGGAACTGCCGCAAAATAACATGCCCATATCGCGCAGGATTTTTCTTCGAGAGTACAATGCAAAAATCGCGCGCATAGCGGGCTATGTAAACGATTTTTGCATTGTGCTATCGGAGAAAAAGACAAGCGGGATGGGTATGTTATTTTGCGGCAGTTCCTTAGCCTGCATGCCAAGACGCAGTTTACAGGCTGCGCTTGCTTTCTGCCCAATACGGTGCCCGCATCCTCCAGATGAAAGAAATCTGTTTTCCTCAATTTTTTGAATACATTATAGCAATAACCAAAAAAGGTGTAAAGACTTTTCGAATGATTTGATTGAAAATTACGAATAAAAGCGTAATCGTTCAGATAAGTATTTTTTTGGCTGCGGGAACGCCGGATGCGGGACGCAGGCCTGGCTTGCGGCTCCGGCTGGTTTTCTCTTGCAATACACCACATACACTGCATAGAAAGGCAAAACAGCAAACAAATGAGATCACACATTCATCTGCTTGCTGCATCAATTAATAATCAATCCCTTTTAAATATGCCATCGGATTGCGAAGCTTTGCTTTGCCTTTCAACACCAGCCGTTCCGATACCTCAAAGGCAATGCTTCTGTCAATTTTATCGCTTACAAAAATATAGCCTCTCCACTTATTAGAATTAAAGCTGCCCGCCCAATGATCTAATTTGACAAACTCATTAATCGTCATCAATTTATGATGGTCTTTCCCTAACACTACTTCTTCATTCGCTGCACCGTAATTCACTAATTTCGGAAATACCACATAGATATCAAATAATGTAAAGTTTACATTTTTACCTTGCTGCCTGTATACTTTCACAAACTCATCATAAAATTCTTTCCTCTTCATAAGCATTTCTGTATAAGTCATATCACGCAAATCACCTACTAACAGATCCAGCTTCACTTCGTCGTCTTTCATCAATAAAGTAGAAAAACTTAACATCGCATTTTTTAAATCTTCTGCAGTATATTTCCGCTCATTATCACGGCATTGTTCCAAAATACCAGAACAATATTCCAATGCTTTTGCTTCTTCATTTTCAGAATGAATAGCCGTTACATTTCCCTGCGATACTTCAAAACAACGTCTTGGTAATTTACGATTATGTATATTATCCGCAAGTTCCTCCAGATTTAGCATCCCATATTCAGGAAATGGATTCTGGCCATTTTGCTTTTTGCCCAACTTTAAAATATCGGAATCGGTATATTCTAAAAAATCGGAAAATGATTGGATCAAATTCAGCTTATATAAACCAAAAGCATAGTCTTTGATCATCGTTTCCGAAATTAATACTTTCTGATGATAATAAATATAACTAAACAGCATAATTTTGCAAAAAGTCAATTCTTCTATGGCTGTTATTCCGTTAAAATTAATCACCAGACGGTCTTCAATCCCTGAATGGGAAGATGGAATAGAATGAACTTGTATTTTTGTAAACAGACGTTCCATATCATACTGTAATGTAAGGCCTGCCGTCAAACTATCCCGCTTGATATAATCTAACTTATCCGCATCAAAAGGCCCATTAATCAAAGAAGTTTGGTAACTGTGGATCCGGCCTTCCCTTTCTATGCTTTTTCCAATAATCATACACCCAACATCAGGAAAAAGAGTCCGCTTTACGCTTCCCTTTTCGGGATAATTAACATATTTAAAGAAAAAATCTTTGAATGTAGACGTATTCACTACCATAAAAGATAAAATTTCATGCGGCTTTGGTTTTAATTCCAAAACATCATTAAATTTTTTACGTACATCCACAAAATCTTTTAATTCCCCGTATATCGTTTCCGATAAATGTGAATAAAAACAATGACCAATATCGTGCAGCAATGCCGCTAACACAATCGCATTTTTATTTCTTTCCGGAATTTTAAAATTGTCAGAGTTTTTATCAATCTTATCACACATTATTTTCGCGGCAGAAGCCACCCCCAGGGAATGTTCAAACCGCGAATGCCTAGCCGCCGGATATGTGAGCATAGCTAATCCGACCTGATTTAAGTCCCTTAATCTTTGAAACAACGGTGAATCGATGATCTGCATTTCCCATTCGGAATAATCAATGGACCCCCATACCGGATCGTGTATCGTCTTTTTACCAGTATCCACAGGTACATAATTTTGCAATTTCTTTTTCACAAAATTTTCAATGTCATTTTCTACTTTCTTATATTCTGGAGAGTTAATAATATCTTTAATTTTCCCCATTTTTTCCTCCGTCAAACCAAATTCGTCTAGAAAAATGCTGCTAATTCCATCATCGCCGTTTCCACTTCTTCAGAACATTCAGACAATATTTCATCCGCCTCATCCGCCGTCAGATAAATAACTAATTTCTCGTATTTTGGATTTAATTTCCCTACGATTCCAAATGTCTGCAGATTATTAATCCCCTCGGATATATCATTCGATATCACGTTATCTATGCTTGTACGAAACTCTATATCTTCAAACATAAACTTTAATTTCTCATTGTTTTGTTTAAAATCATATATATGTGATATAATCGAATCTAGATCAATAATTACTTTACTTCGTTTCACTAAGGAAGCACATAGATAGCGCATAAAATTATATGAACTGATCTGCGGTCTGGCACACACTAACTCCACTTTTTGTTCCTCCCATTTAAAATTGATTTTTGTTATACCATATTTATGCACAACGTGCATGCTGGTTGCATGTTCCCTCCGCAAATATTATACCCCATTTTTGATCAAAAATCAATTATTTCCATTTATCAATTTGTAATTGAGTAACAGTTCAGATAGGGTGTTACATTTTGGCTGCGGGGACGCCGGATGCGGGACGCGGGCCTGGCTTGCTGCTCCGGCTCCAGAATGCCGGGCAAACCGTCTCTCCCAGCGTCCGGCCAGCCAAAATGTAACACCCTATCTGAACCAATGTCATGAAGTTAAGAAATCAGCA
>CAJUIH010000069.1 GCA_910586045.1 uncultured Eubacterium sp. | reverse complement strand
CTGTCCGCAAAAATGTATACAGTTTTTTTACATAATTTACAGAATTTTTTATCATTTTTATTGTTGACCGATGGTCGAATAAATGGTAAGGTAATGAAAAAGATAAATCGACCACTGGTCGAAAGGAAAATGGAGGAATCAATTATGACGTATGCGGATTTTTTTGCGGATATCAAGGGACGGTTTCTGGAAGCGGATGTCAGTGATATTACGGAGCATCTGGCTTACCAGTTTAACATTGTAGGAGATGCGGAAGGCATTTTTTATGTAGAAGTCAAGGACGGGGTTTTGCATGTCGAACCGTATGAATATTTTGACCGGGATGCGATGTTTACCGGCAAGGCGGAGACATTTATGAAAATTGCGTCCGGCAAGCTGGATCCGGTACTTGCGGTGACATTGCAGAAATTAAAAGTAGAAGGGGACATCGGCAAGGCGCTGCGCCTGAATGATTTTATTAAGAACAAGGGCAAAAAATAGGAAATGAAACACGATGGACACGAACAGGCGCAATAAAAAGGAAAGGCCGGGACAATATGAAAAAAATTTGGAAAAAGACTGCGGTATTTGCGGCGGCTCTTGCGGCAGCGGAAGCGGGCGGTTCTGCCTATCTGTACCGAAGGACGATGAAACGCAGCAACACAGATGTAGAGCGCACAATGAAAATGGCAGGAACAGACTGGAACCAGTATATGCCGTTGTTAAAAGAACGAAGGGAACGTATGATGGCCCAGCCGCACGAAGATGTATACAAACATTCCTGCGACGGACTTAGGCTGCATGCGATTTATCTGCCGAATGAGGAAAAAGCACGCGAAAAAAACCGTCTTGTGATTTGCTTTCATGGGTATACGGGTCAGGCGGCCAGTGATTTCAGCGGCTTATCGGATTACTATTTAAGGAACGGCTACCGGATTCTGCTGGTAGACCAGCGTGCGCATGGACAGAGCGAAGGGGAATATATCGGGTTTGGCTGTCTGGACCGGATGGATGCCCGCGCATGGATCGACTGGGTGATCGCTCGGTGCGGGGAAGATGTGCAGATTGTGCTGCATGGGATTTCCATGGGCGCTTCCACAGTGCTTATGACCGGAGGGCTGCGTCTGCCGGGCCAGGTAAAAGGACTGATTTCTGACTGCGCGTTTACTTCTCCAAAAGAAGTATTTACGCATGTACTGCATACGATGTACCATATGCCGGCATTTCCGATGATGCAGATTACCGATTATGTCAACCGTAAGAAAGCGGGCTATGGGCTGGACGAGTGCAATGCGGCAAGGGAAGTGAAAAAAGTAAAAGTACCGGTTCTTTTGATCCATGGGGATGCGGATACGTTTGTTCCGTGCAGAATGTGTGAGGAAATCGAACAAAACTGCGCATGCGAGACAACCAAGCTGATTATAAAAGGAGCGGCGCATGCGGAAAGCTATTATAAAGATATGGAAGCATACGAACAGGCAATGACCGCCTTTTTGGAAGGAGTTATGAAATGATGAAGACAAGAAAAGGATACCCGGTATACCCGTTGACGAAAGCACAAAAATTTCATTTCTATTATTTGAAATTTTCACCAAAAAAGGAAGTTCTAAACATCGGGACAAGCCTGACGATAGAAGTAGACCTGGACTGGGGGATTTTAAGGCAGTGCATTTACGAAGCCTATGGGCGCAACGAGTGCATGCGCGTGCGTTTTGCAATGGACAAAGAAGAAAACTGGTACCAGTATGTCGTAGACAAGGAAGAGCGTGAAATCGAATTTATGGATTTTGCCGGAAAGACAATGGAGCAGGCGCAAGAGACCATGAAAGCATGGACAAGGGTGCCGTTTCCGTCCCAGGACAGCCCGATGAACCGGATTGTGATGATTCGTACGCCGGATGGTTTTAACGGGGTATACCTGCTTGCGGACCACCGTCTGATGGATGCGCAGTCGCTAATCGGCTTTTTGCGGGATATTATTGAACTATACTGCAGTAAAGTATATGAAGATGTACCGTATCCGAAAGAAATGTCTTCTTATATCGAACAGATTAAAAAAGACCTGGCCTATGAGGATGGCTCCAAGGCGCAGGAACGCGACCGGGCGTATTTCCACCGCTTAATAGAGGAATCCGAACCGATTTATAATGGGATCGAAGGAAGCGGCAGGCTGGAAATGGAGCGGGAAAGATGCCACAATCCGAATCTGCGCGCTGCCGTAAATGTATCCGATTCGGTAGATGCGGATATCGATACGTTCCATCTGGAGGAAGAACCGACAAAGCGGCTGATGGATTTTTGCGAAACCTATCATGTATCGCTGACCTGTTTGCTTTTAATGGGCCTGCGTACGTATTTCCAGAAAATGAACGGCAACGACGACGTTTCGATTAATTCGGCCATTGCAAGGCGTGCAACCCTGCGGGAGAAAAAGTCCGGCGGTACAAGAATCCATTCGTTCCCGTTCCGTACGATCATACCGCAGGATATGAAATTTATTGACGCCATCTATGAGATCCGGGATAAGCAAAACGAAATGTTCCGCCACGCGAACTTTGACCCGGTGGAATATTTTGCGTACCGCAGCCAGTTATATCCGGTGCAGCCGGGGCAGACCTATGAGCCAATGGCCCTGACCTATCAGCCGATGACCTTACAGGACAATGGACTGGAACAACTGGGCGGGATCCGCTACAAAACAAAATGGTATTCCAACGGTGCTACGACACAGGCCATGTATCTGACCGTAATGCACCGGCCGGATGACAACGGGCTGGATTTTAATTTTGAGCACCAGATCAAGGCGGTCAGCAGAAAGCAATTGGAATACTTATATTATTATTTGTGCAAGATTATGTTCAAAGGATGCGAGAATCCGAATTTATCGGTTGGGGATATTATAAAACTCATATAAAAGAAAAGGAGAACATTCATGTTTGAAAAACTGGCAGAAATTATCAGCAATTATGTGGAAGTCGAGCCGTCGCAAGTAAAACCGGAATCCCGCTTTATGGAAGACCTTCGCTTTACCTCGTTTGATTTTATGAGCATGCTTGGGGAACTCGAAGATGAGCTGGATGTCGAGATTGACCAGCAGGAGGCGGCCAAAATACGTACCGTACAGGAAGCGGCCTCTTATCTTGAGAAGCTGGCGGAAGATTAACGATCAAAATAGAGGAGGAAGCGCATATGGCCTGCAGTACCATTTGGGAAATATTAGAACAATCAGAGCAGACGTTCGGCACAGAGGATGCCGTCCGTTATAAAATAGGCAAAAATCAAATAGAAGCAAAATCATATACACAGTTAAAACAGGACAGCGAAAGCTTTTTTGGCGTGCTGCAGGCATTAGGGGAGCAGGGACACCATATCGCTGTGACAGGCATGACGTCGTATCCGTGGCTGGTTGCTTATCTCGGTACGGTAATCAGCGGCAGTGTGGCAGTTCCGCTGGATGTTTCCCTGCCGGCGCAGGAAATGTGCGAACTGTTAGACCGTGCGGACGTGACTGTATTTGTGGCGGATGAAATCCGCGCGGATGTGATTGCGGCTGCCAGGCAGCAGTGCCCGAAATTAAAATACATTATCTCGATGCAAAAAGACCCGGATCCGTCTGTTTCTTTAGGCAGCAAAGAAGTGCTTTCATTCCGGCAGCTTATGGAAGAACAAAAAGGGGCGGCTGATTTTTCCTATAACGCGGATCCGGAAGCACTCTGTACGATTATGTTTACTTCCGGTACGACCGGGAAAAGCAAAGGGGTCATGCTTACCCAGCGCAATCTTGCCGAAAACGCCACGTGCCTGGATATGAAAATCCCGCCGCGGACTACGATTTTATCCGTGCTGCCGATCCATCATGCGTACTGCCTGAGCATGGATATTTTAAAGGGGATTTCCCTCGGCAGTATTATCTGTATTAATGATTCTTTGCTGCGCGTTGCAAAAAATATCAAGCTTTTTGCGCCAAATATGATCCTGATGGTTCCGCTTATGATCGAGACGCTCGCCAAAAAACTGGAAGAAGCAGCGGGGCTTCCAGCCGAAGTCGTGAAAAAGGAAGTATTCGGCGAACAGTTCCATACGATCTGCAGCGGGGGCGCTTATCTGAACCCGGCGCTGATCGACCTGTTCGAAACATACGGCATTACGATCCTCCAGGGCTACGGCATGACAGAATGCGCCCCGGTAATCAGCACGAATTTAAGCTGGGATATCCGGAAAGATACCGTCGGCAAACTGATGCCGAACTGTGAAGCGAAAGTCGTCGACCAGGAAATATGGGTACGCGGCAGCAGCGTAATGCAGGGCTATTACAAAATGCCGCAGGAAACAGCGGAAACGCTTGTAGACGGCTGGCTGCGCACGGGCGATCTGGGTTATGTAGACGCGGACAACTATATCCATCTGACCGGGCGTTTGAAAAATCTGATTATCACCAAAAACGGTGAAAACGTATCGCCGGAGGAATTGGAAAATAAAATCGGTACGAACCGTCTGGTACAGGAAGTGCTGGTACGGGATGCGGACGGGGTGATCGAAGCGGAAATATTCCCGGATTTTGAATATGTACAGAAAAAGGAAATCAAAGACGTGCCGGCTGCGCTGCAGGAAGTAATTGACGTTTATAATAAGGAAGCGCCTGCGCATAAAAAAATATACAGCCTGAAAGTACGTGAGACGGAATTTGATAAGACGCCGTCAAAAAAAATCAAACGGTATTAAAAAGACAGCGGACGAGGAAGCAGGAGGGGCTGTCGCTTTAAGAAAGATACATACAGGATCCCGTTGTTCGAAAAGCCGCGGACAACGGGATCCTGCGGCATTTTTCTTGGGGCGGCAGCTTTCTTGCGTTTGCAAAAGCATTTATTTATGGTATACTTTCCTTACACCTGAAAAAGGAGGAATACATAGATGAAAATTGTTATTTTAATGGAAGATACGTGCGGCCATCCATGGTGTGAATTTGAACACGGCTTTAGCGTGTATCTGGAAACCAAACATCATAAATTGCTGATAGACTACGGAAAAAGTCCAAAAACCATCCGAAATGCAGAGAAATTAAATGTTGATTTATCAAAAGTGGATACTGCTTTTTTAAGCCACGGCCATTACGACCATGCGGGCGGCCTGCTTGCGTTTCGGGAAATCAACAGGCACGCGCCTATTTATATGCAGCGTACGGCATTGGGAGAATATTTCCATGGGGAACGCTATATTGGGGTTGACCGGCGGATTGCGGATCTGGAACAGGTTATCCTGCTTGACGGTGACCAGGTTTTAGACGGGGAACTGACGGTTTTTGCAGACATTACAGGAAGAAAGTACTGGCCGCAGAGCAATCGGGCGCTTTCCATGAAACAAAACGGGCAGTTTGTCCAGGATCCGTTTGCGCATGAGCAGTGCCTTGTTATCGCGGAAGAAAAAACGTACTGGTCAGCGGTTGTGCGCATAATGGAATCCTGAATATTTTAGACGCTTATCAAGAACGGTTTCACAAACTGCCGGATGCGGTTTTCAGCGGATTTCATATGATGAAGAAATCCGGATATACGGCCGAGGAAACACAAGTAATCCAAAATACGGCAAAAGAACTGGCGGGAAGCGGTATTCGGTTCTATACGGGGCATTGTACCGGACAAAAAGCGTTTGATTTGATGAAACCGCTTATGGGGGACAGCCTGGTGCAGATGCACTGCGGGATGGAGCTGGTATTGTAGGTACAATTAGAAATTAATTGACAATAACCCCAAAAAGGGTTAACATGATTCGTAAGGAAGTTAAAAATTCAAAAGAAATCATGAGGCAGCGGATAGAATGAACAAACAGCAGATTCTGATCGTGGATGACGAGACCATAAACCGCGAGATTCTAAAAACTATGTTCGCAGAATACGACATATTTGAAGCAGAAAACGGCAGGGAGGCAGTGCAGGCGATTGTGGACCATGTATACGGTCTCGTTTTAATCCTTTTGGACATTTCCATGCCTGTCATGGATGGTTTTGATGTGCTGGAATATATGAGCGAGCACCAGCTTCTGGATAAAATTCCAGTCATATTGATTACCGGGGAAACGATAATCGACAGCGAGGACAAAGCGTACTCCTATGGGGTGGCGGATGTGATACATAAGCCGTTTTATCCGCATATTGTAAAAAAACGCAGCCAGAACATTATCGAGCTGTACCAGCACAAGCTTGAGATGGAGCGGCGTCTCAAGGAGCAGGAAAAAGAGATCCGGGAACAGGAAAAAGAGATCCGGGAAAATAATGAACTGATGATAGAAGCGCTTAGTTCCGTAGTGGAAACAAGGAGTGCGGAAACCGGAGAACATACAAGGCGGATCAAACATTATACAAGGATTATGCTGGAGTATTTGAGGAAGCATTTTCCGAAATATGGCCTGACAAGTGCGCAGATCGAGTTGATTGTCAGTGCGTCGGCCCTGCATGACATCGGAAAGATTGGGATTGCGGATGCCATTTTATTAAAACCGGGACGTCTGACGGACGAGGAATTTGAGATTATGAAAGCGCATACGACAATTGGGTGTGAGATATTGGAAAAATCTTACCGTAACAAGAACAGCGACTTTTACCGATATAGTTATCAGATATGCCGCTCCCATCATGAACGCTGGGATGGAAGAGGCTATCCGGACCGTTTAAAAGGCGGCCAAATTCCGATTTGGGTACAGGCGGTTGCGGTTGCGGATGTATTTGACGCGCTGGTAAGCCCAAGGGTTTATAAAAAGCCATTCGATAAAGAAACCGCTTTTGCCATGATAAAAAATGGCGAGTGTGGCGTTTTTTCGCCGGATATACTGGAATGTTTTGAGCTTGCGAAGGAAGATTTCTTTAATTCTGAAGTGATTTATATGTTAAAATTTATATGACATTCAGACATATATGCAGGCGGCAAAGAAGCATGTTTTTGCTGCCTTTTGTATGTGTGTCGGGGAGGAAATGATGAAACGGATTTTTCCAATCGACGAAGCGCTGGAAATGATTTTGATTTTTGACAGCGCCGGTACGATTTTATATGTAAACGATTCAGCGATTAAAAAGCTGCAGTATACGGATGATTTGTGCGGAAAGCATATCAGCGCCGTGTTTCCGAATACGTTTAAACCGACAGATGCTTTTGATAAAGAAGGATTTCAGACGGATTTCCAGTTTGGGCATGAATGCCGCAATCTGGTTGCATACCGGAAAAATCTTACGTGTTTTCCGGTAGAAGCAAGGATTGTAAACAGTGAGCAGAATGCGGAAACTTACATATGTATGGCAAATGATATTTTGGAGAAAGAATTTCTTGGCCGGGAAGTCGAACAGGTGCGTCAGGAAGCGCAGCAGGCGGGGAAAGTAAAGTCAGAGTTTGTAGCCAATGTGACGCATGAACTGCGTACGCCTGTAAACGGGATACTCGGCAATACGAGAGAGCTGCTGGATTTTGTGACGGATGAAAAAGAACTCAAATTGCTGCGGCTGATCGAACGCTGTTGCGGGGATATGAATAAAATTATTAATAATATCCTTGATTTTTCAAAGCTGGAAGCAGGCAAATTTACACTGGAGCCGCGCAGATTTCATTTCCGCAATATGCTTGATTATGTGAAATCGCAGCATGTGAATAAACTGACTGAAAAAGGGCTTGGATTTTTTATGACCGTATCGCCGCAGATTCCGGAATATATGGTCGGGGATGAACTTCGGATTGTGCAGATTTTAAATAATTTTTTGTCCAATGCGCTCAAGTTTACCGCGGTAGGAAAGATCACGGTCGAGGTTGTGCGTACCGCACGGGTAAATGATAAAATCGAGTTGTTTTTTATCGTAAAAGATACCGGCATCGGAATTGACAAAGCGGACCGGGATAAGCTGTTCCAGAGTTTTTCGCAGGTAGACGCATCCATTTCCAGAAAGTACGGGGGTACCGGACTGGGGTTAAATATCTGCAAGCAGCTTGTAGAGCTGATGGGCGGCCGGATTGAGGTAGAGAGCGAAAAAAATAAGGGGAGTACGTTTTCGTTTTCGATCTGGCTTGGGATCAGTGAGGAAGATGAGGACGCGTCTTTTTCTGCGGACGATGCGCTCGCAGCGTCCTATGCAATGCCGGCGTCTGCGGGATTTGGAGAAGACGGGGGAGAGGAGTTCGGAAATATCAAGGAATACGGTACGCCGGAAAATATGGAGAACATAAATCGTACGCTGTCCAAACTAATCCTGTGCGTGGAGATGGAAAACTGGGAAAAGGCGGAAATGTTTATGGAAACCATCCGGCAATTGACCGAGGGGGCGCCGCGCGAAATCAGCCGGGAGATTTTAAGGCTGAAAATGGCTGTGCAGAAAGAAAATTATGAGAAAGTGGCTGCACAGCATAAGCTGCTGGAAGAAAAATTTGCGGCCGGTTCTTCGGAAATGGGATAGAAAATGGGGGTAATCTGATATATGGTTTATGATGGGAAAGATACGGCTGGCGCAAAAATTCTTATCGTAGATGACGTGGAAGTAAACAGGCTGGTTTTGGAAGAGATTATGAGCAGCATGGGCTGTGAGCCGGTATTGGCGGAAAATGGGCCGCAGGCGCTGGAATTGGCGGAAACATGTATGCCGCAGTTAATTTTAAGTGATATTTCCATGCCGGGGATGGATGGTTATGAGTTATGCAAGGCGTTAAAGGCGAATAAACTTACAAGGGATGTTCCGATTATTTTTATTTCGGCTTATGACGATCCGCGCGACATTGTGGATGGATTAAAGCTTGGGGGCGAGGACTATATTACAAAGCCGTTTATTACAGAAGTGGTGCAGGCGCGTGTAGCCGTTCATCTGCATCTGTATGCCGCGAAGCATGAGCTGATGGAGATGAACCGGAGGCTGCAGATTTCCGTCAGTGAACAGCTCAAACAGATGGAACAGGAGAAAAAGAATATTTTATATGCGCTTGCCAATATGGCGGCGCAAAATTCCGGGAGCGAGCCGGGGCATATTGAACGCCTAAGGCGCAACTGCAGGATTCTGGCGCAGGGCATGCAGTTGTCCCCGCTGTTTGAGGATCAGATTTCGGATTCGGATATCGACACGGTTGAGCTGGCGGCGGCTTTGTGCGATATCGGAAATATTGGGATCCCAAAGGACCTTCTGCGCAGGGAGAGTGGATTTACAAAGGAAGAAACAGCGATTTTGCAAAGCCATGCGGACCTTGGCGCAAAACTGTTAAGCGACCTGCACGTAAACAGCGATTACAATGATTTTTTGCGGATATCCATTGATATTTCTCATTACCACCATGAAAACTGGGACGGGAGCGGTTATCCGTGCGGATTGAAAGGGGAGCAGATCCCGGTTTCAGCCCAGATCGTTGCCGTTATGGATACTTACTGTACGCTGACAGGAAAAAAAGGATACAGCAGGCAGGAAGCGCTGGAAGCAATGGAAAAAGACGCCGGCGTACGGTTTAATCCGGATATTTATAATATTTGCTGCAAGATTTCACGGCAGTTAAGCTAAACAGGAAGTAATTTCGCAACAGGGGGCATGAAAGTTGATAGCAGAGGAAGAGTTCACGCGGATTTCATCTTATATGAAAAGGCGGTACGGCATTGATCTCAGTCAAAAAAAAGTGATTGTCAACGGAAGACTGGAGAATTATATTCGGTCAAATGGCTGGAAGTCGTTTCATGAATTTATGGATGCGGTGGAAAATGATAAGTCCGGCAGGCAGGAGAAAATGCTTGTAAATCTGCTGACGACGAACCATACCTATTTTATGAGGGAATTTGAACATTTTGAATTTTTCCGGGCCGTCACATTGCCGTGGATCCGCCGCAAAGAAACGATATCAAAGGATGTACGGGTCTGGTGCGGTGCGGCGTCTTCCGGGGAAGAACCCTATATGATTGCAATGGTCCTTGCGGATTTTTTTGGATTGGAGCGCAGCCAGTGGGATACGAGGATTCTGGCGACGGATATATCGACCAGCGTGCTGCAGCAGGCGATGGCAGGCGTGTACCGCGGCGAGCAGCTTACCAATATGCCGCAGACATGGAAGCGGCGGTTTTTTAAGGCAATGGCAGGTGATAAGTATGCTGTCACAAGCGAACTGAAAAAGGAAGTGATATTCAGGCAGTTTAACCTGATGTCCCCGTTTCCGTTTAAACGGAAAATGCATGCGGTGTTCCTGCGTAATGTCATGATTTATTTTGATGACGCGACCAAACAGGAATTGGTACGCAAGGTGTATCAGCTCCTGGAACCGGGGGGATATTTGTTTATCGGGACAACGGAGACGCTTGACAGAAGTTCTACGCAGTTTGAGATTGTCCAGCCGTCTATATTTCGAAAAAAGGAAGGATGATTAAACTATGCGGTCAATTAGGGTATTGGTAGTAGATGATTCCGTTGTGTTTCGGGAACTTCTGGTACAAAATCTGAACAGTGATCCGGCAATTCAGGTCGTTGCAACCGCAAAAGACCCCTATGAGGCCAGAGATGCGATTGTACGGCACAAACCGGATGTAATGACGCTTGACGTAGAACTTCCGCGAATGAGCGGAATCGAATTTTTACGCAAGCTGATGCCGCAGTATCCGCTCCCGGTTGTAGTAATCAGCGCGCTCAACGACAAGGTATTTGACGCGCTCAATGCCGGTGCGGTTGATTTTGTGGCAAAGCCTGTAATTTCAAATCGTTCGCAGCTTGTGGACTTTATACGAAATGAACTGCTGGTCAAGATTAAGATTGCATCTACGGCAAGAATTGGAAATATTAAAAAGAAAGTAGTCGGAGAAGCACAGGCTCAGGGGCTTTCCAGCGGGAAAAGCAATCTGATTGTGGCGATCGGAGCGTCTACAGGCGGTACAGAAGCGATTTTTGATGTCGTAAAAGGGTTCGGCACGGATATTCCGGGCGTTGTGATTGTGCAGCATATGCCGCCGGGGTTTACAGAAATGTACGCGAAAAGGCTGAATGACCAGTGCCGTCTGCGGGTCAAGGAAGCACAGACCGGGGACCGGGTGATGCCGGGCCATGCGCTGATTGCGCCCGGCGGAAACCAGCATATGCGCATAGTCAAAATTAACGGCATGTACCAGGTAGAGTGCCGCAGCGGCCCGCGGGTAAACGGACACAGCCCGTCGGTAGACGTCCTGTTTGAATCTGTGGCAAAAACAGCAGGCAGCCATGCGGTCGGGATTATCCTAACGGGCATGGGCGGCGACGGTGCAAAAGGGCTGCTCGCCATGCGGAAAGCCGGCGCAAAGACAATCGGGCAGGATGAATCTACCTGTGTTGTTTATGGAATGCCGAAAGTAGCGTATGACATTGGAGCCGTTCAGTACCAGGTAAAGCTGCCGGAGATTGCCGCAAGGACATATGCGCTATTAAATACGATGTAGGAGGATAGGATTATGAAAATTTTGTTAGCAGAAGACGATTTTGTCACAAGAAAATTTATGGTTAATTTTTTGTCAAAGTATGGGGACTGCGATGTCACAGTAGACGGTATGGAGGCGGTAGACGCATTTATGATGGCGTTGGAAGATGAGGAACCGTACGACCTCGTATGTCTGGATATTATGATGCCGGTTATGGACGGATACCAGGCGTTGGTGGCAATACGCAAGCTGGAAAAAGAAAAAAATATCGCGCAGGATAAGGCGGTAAAGGTGATTATGACGACTGCTCTAAACGAAGAACGCAATGTGAAGATGGCATTTGAACTTGGATGTACCATTTATTCCGGCAAACCGATTAATCAAGACCGGTTTGAGCAGGCCCTCAAAAAGCTGGACCTGATTTAGTCCGGATAATCTCAAATAAATTTTAGGAAAATAAACAGAAAGGAGAAGGATATGGCTGAAGGATTTAATACAGAAGACATGCTGGATATGTATCTGTTTGAAAACGGACAGCTTTTAGAGCAGCTTCAGGATACTGTCCTGGAACAGAAAGATGCAGACTGTTTTGATGAAGACAGCATCAATGAAATATTTCGGACCATGCATACGATCAAAGGCTCGTCAGGTATTATGATGTTTGACAATATTACGGCTGTATCGCATAAGCTGGAAGATGTCTTCTTTTTCTTGCGAGAGTCCCATCCTGACAATGTACCGCATTTGGAGTTGGTGGAGCATGTGCTGCACGTGGAGGATTTTATCTCAAATGAAATGGAGAAAATCCGCAATGGTGATCCGGTAGACGGGGATTCCAGTGATATTATCGCAGAGCTGGATGTATTTTTGAACCGGATCAAGGGTGTGGAGGGAGAACCGCCGGCAGAAAAGGAAAAGTCCGCTGCGAGTGACGAGCCGAAACAGTTCTACATAGCGCCGGTTGCCACAAGTGAAAGCCATTTTTACAAAATTTTTATTCAATTTTACTCGGATACCGAGATGGCGAATATTCATGCATATAAAACAGTTTATGCACTGAAAGAGATTGCGGAGGATTTGCTTTATACGCCGGAAAATATAATATCAGACGAGACGAGTTCTGAAGTTATTATGAAAGACGGATTCCGTATGTTGCTGCAGGCACAGGCGGAATTGGATGAGGTTCGTGCGATTGTAAGCGAAGGGTATTCGGTAGAAAAAGTAGATGTCAAAGAGTGCAGCGCGCAGGAATATCTGAACGGTTTTCGGGAGGACGCCGGAGACGTGCATATTGATTTGGATTCCAGCGTAGAAGCGATTGAAGCGCGTGCCGGAGAGGTTATACAGCAGAAAAAAGAAGAAAAAACAAAAATAGCGCCGGGTGATTTTGTAATTCGAGCCAAAGAGCCTGGAAAGCAAAAGAAGCTTGCAAAAGATAAGCCGAAAGCAGAAAAAGCGTCCTTTATCAGTGTCAATGTAAGTAAAATGAACCAGCTTATGGAACTGATTGGGGAACTGGTAATTTCCGAATCGGTTGTGCTCCAGAGTTCGGATCTTAAGGTACCAGGACTGAATCTGGATAATTTCAATAAAGCAGCGGTACAGTTGTCAAAGATTTCTACCGATTTGCAGAATGTAATCATGTCTATGCGGATGGTGCCGCTGACCAATACGTTTCAGAAAATGAACCGTATTGTATTCGACGTATCCAGAAAGCTCGGCAAAGATATTGAATTTGAAATGATCGGGGATACAACCGAAGTGGATAAAAATATCATCGAACACATTTCGGACCCGTTAATGCATCTTGTGCGTAACGCCGTAGACCATGGGATTGAAACCAATGAGGAACGCGCGGCAAGCGGAAAAAAGCAGAAAGGAAAAGTAACGCTTTCTGCAAAGACAGAGGCAGGAAAAGTATGGATCTGCGTTGAAGATAACGGAACCGGGCTGGACCGGGGAAAAATCATCGCAAAGGCGAGAAAACAGGGGATCTTGGATGAAACCAGACCGGACAGTTCTTATTCGGATAAAGAAGTTTATCAGTTTATTACGCTTCCGGGTTTTTCAACCAATGAGCAGGTAACCGAATATTCCGGGCGTGGCGTCGGTATGGACGTGGTAGTTCGTAACATTCAGGAAATTGGCGGGGTGTTAGATATAGAAAGCACACCGGGGTGCGGCAGCATGATGAGCCTTAAGATTCCGCTTACATTAGCTATTATTGACGGAATTGTGATGGAAACCGGAGGCTCTTCCTTTGTCATGGAATCCGGTATGATCAAGGAATTTGTCCGTGTACGGGAAGATATGATGGTTCACGAACCGGACGGGGATGAATATGTGATGATGCGCGGAGAGTGCTATTCCGTAGTCCGTCTGGGTGAGTGGTACGGTTTGTCCGGTTATAAGGAATCTGTAGAAGAAGGCATGATGGCGATTGTTGAGGCAGAAGATAAGCGTTTTGGCTTGTTTGTGGATACGTTGGTCGGCAAACAAGAGATTGTTGTAAAACCAATTCCTTCTTATATCAAAAAGATCAAGGGCCTGACCGGCTGTACGCAGCTTGGCGATGGCAGTATTGCCCTGATTTTGGATCCGGGCGGATTAATCGGCTAGACGCAGGAAAGGAACGGTATATCTATATGAGTGAAACAAATTTGAGTACAGAGACAGATCTCGGCCTTTCGCTGGATGTACATGACGACCAAAAAGGGAAATATATGACTTTTAAATGCGGACATGAGTTTTTTGGTCTGAAAATCCAATACGTGAACGAAATTATTCAGATACAGACTATTACGCCGGTTCCCGAAACAGAAGATTATATCAAGGGGCTGATTAACCTTAGGGGCAAAATCATTCCGGTTGTAGATATGCGTCTGCGTTTTGGTCTTGAGGCGGTGGAGTATACAGACAGAACCTGTATTATTGTCGTTAATTATAACTCCACGATGGTTGGACTGATTGTAGAAAGCATTGCGGAAGTGGCTGAAATCACAGATGATGATATTTTACCGCCGCCTACCATGTCGCGAACAGGACAGGCAAACCGCAAATATGTATATGGCATCGGCAAGGTGGGCGAAAGCGTGAAACTGCTTCTGGATCCGGATAAGCTGCTCAATGATGATGATGCATCTGCGGCAGAACAGGATAAGATAAATGAAGAAGAATGAGAGGTATAAAGTATATGAAAAACATGTCGATACGTAAAAAATTGATTATGGGTTTTTCACTGCCGATTATACTGACAATCATTAATATTGTAGTCAGTATCGTTTCGGGATGGGGTGTGACGAGTGCAGAGAATATCGAACGTTATATGCGCAATGCATCGTTTTTCATGATAGCTCTTGGCGTAGTATCGATTCTGCTTACGGTCATGGTGGAAGTATCGTTGGTAAGGCAGATTCGGCTGTCGATTGAACATCTGTCTGATGTTACGAAACAGATTGCCATGGGACGCGTGGATATTGATATGCACAAAAACAGCAATGATGAATTTGGACAGTTAGTGGATGAATATGCAAAAGTCGTAGACAATATCAAATACCAGGCGCATGTAGCGGAGGAAGTGGCAAACGGTAATCTGACGCTTTCCGTAAATTCCAGGTCTTCGGACGACCTGCTTGGAAATTCCTTAAAGAAACTGGTAGATGATAATTACCATGCGCTTTCGAACATTTCGGATGCAGGTACGCAGGTAACGATTAGTTCTTCACAGGTGGCAAGCGCAAGCCAGGCATTGGCACAGGGTTCCACACAGCAGGCGAGTGCGATTGAGGAGATTACAGCTTCTATTGACGAAATAGCGCAGAAGACAAAAGAAAACGCAGAGCAGGCAAACTCCGCTGCAGATTTGATTGAACGGGCAATTCAGGATGTTAAACACGGCAATACGCAGATGCGTGATATGATGTCTGCAATGCAGGATATTAATAATTCCTCTGAAAGTATTTCGAAAATAATTAAAACCATTGACGATATTGCGTTTCAGACCAATATTTTAGCGCTGAACGCGGCAGTGGAAGCGGCGAGAGCCGGCGAGGCAGGCAAAGGATTTGCCGTAGTTGCGGAAGAAGTGCGCAGCCTTGCGGCAAAAAGCGCGGCAGCGGCCGCAGAAACGGCGGAACTGATCGAAGATTCCATTAGTAAAGTCGGCGTAGGATCTAAAATTGTAGATGAAACGGCCAAAGCGCTTGAGACCATTACAAACGTAGTGCAGGAAAGCGAATCCATTATTAATGGAATTGCAGATTCTTCCAATTATCAGGCGACGGCGGTTGCACAGATTGAACAGGCGATTACACAGGTATCGCAGGTTGTACAGACTAATTCGGCAACAAGTGAAGAATGTGCGGCAGCCAGCGAAGAACTGTCCAATCAGGCAGCTAAAATGCGCGATATGCTTTCTATTTACAATTTGGGCAATAGCAGACAGAATACTTCTTTCCAGGATTTATCTGTGGAAGACGACCGTACGAACGAACCGGTCATTTCTCTGGAAGATGATTTTGGGAAATATTAATCAAATGAGCCGGAACATGGAGAGAAAACATGTTTCGGCTGTAATGGAGGTATAAAATGAAAAATTTAAGAATAGGTGTAAAATTTTTACTTACATTTATGCTGATCATTATCCTGTTCTGCATTACCGTTGCAACGGCGATCAATGGTTTAAACCGCAGTGCAGAAAAATACTCGGATTTTTATCAGGTAGGCTACCAGGTAACCAACAGAGTTATGAATATGCGCCGCGGGCTGCAGATGATTGTAAAAGACCTTGCGTTTATTACAATAACGACAGACAGCGAAAAAATTAAGTCATTTACTGAGAATATGGATAAAGAACTGACAGTCCAGCAGGAAAACATAGACTGGCTGATGAATAATTACCAGGGGAACAGGGAAGAACTGGATCTGTTTTATGAACAGGCGACGAAAACCGTGGCGCTTCAGGGAGAGATCGTAGAACTTGCCAAAACGGACAATGTACAGGCACAGATCAAACTGTTGAACGAATACGAGCCGCTTGTAAACGAAGCGGTAAATTTACTGATTCAGATTAGTAAAGATGTAGAAAATTCGGCCGGGAAAGATTTTGAAAATACATCCGAAATGCAGGATCAGCTTGTCATAATCCAGTTAGGTATGGCTGCGGGGGCATTGGTGATTACACTGATTATTTCGTTATATCTGACACGTGCGATTACCCGTCCGCTGCAGGAGCTTGAGGTATCCGCAGGAAAGATCGTAGAAGGCAATTTTGACATTCAGGTAACTTACAAATCCAAAGATGAACTTGGTTCCCTTGCGGAAGCATTCCGTAATATGTCGGGAAACCTGCAGGAAATTATTCTGGATGCATCCAGGCTTTTGGAAGAAATGGCAGCAGGAAATTTCAATGTACGTACACGGGCAGAATCACGTTATGTCGGAAGTTTTCAAAGTCTGCTGCATTCTATTCGGAAGCTGAATATTGACTTAAGTGATACACTGCGCAGGATCAACGACAGCGCGGATTTGATTGCGAACAGGGCAAGCAGTCTTTCAGGCGGTTCGCAGGCGCTTTCACAAAGCACAACGGAACAGGCGGCGTCCGTACAGCAGCTTGCCGCTACGATTACTGGTATTTCACAGCAGGTTAAAGATACGGCGGATAATGCGCAGGAAGCAAAGACACAGTCGAATACGGCAGGGGACGTTATGGAAACGTGTAACCAGCAGATGTATGAAATGACGGCTGCGATGGAAGAGATCACGCATTCTTCCAATGAAATCGGTAAGATTATTAAGACAATTGAAGATATTGCATTCCAGACAAATATACTGGCGTTAAACGCAGCAGTAGAAGCGTCGCGTGCAGGAGAAGCGGGCAAAGGATTTGCCGTTGTGGCAGATGAGGTGCGTAATCTTGCAAGCAAGAGTGCGGAAGCATCAAAGACAACCGCAGACCTGATTGAAAGTTCGATTGGATCCGTTGCGCGCGGTACGCAGATTGCTTCCGAGACAGCAGAATCGCTGATGCGCGTAGTAACAGAGGTTCGCGCCGCATCACAGACAGTCGATAAGATTGCCTTTGCTGCTGCGGAGCAGGCGGGCGCTGTGGAACAAGTAAATGTAGGAGTAAATCAGATATCGGATGTTGTGCAGACAAATTCGGCTACTGCGGTAGCAGGAGCGTCGGACAGCGGTGAATTATCCAGCCAGGCAAATATTTTAAAGACGCTGGTTTCAAAATTTACATTCCGCCAGGGATAGCGTATATAGCTGGCAGAGGGTATGGCATCTGAACTATTGTTATTAGAAAGGGGTGTTTCTTATGAGTTTATTTGACGAATTAAAAGAATTAGGCGTAGACGTGGACGGTGGACTGAAGCGGATCAATGGAAATGAAAAGCTTTACACAAGGCTGCTTGGGACATTTGTAAAAACAATCAAAGGTCAGGCTGTGCAGGCGGATTTTGATCTTTCCGAACTGGATGGTGTGAAAGAAAAGGCGCATGCGATTAAGGGAACGGCAGGCAATATGTCTATTACGCCAGTTTATGATGCTTATACCGAGATTATGAATCTGCTGCGTGCTGGCCAGATCGATGAGGCAAGAGAGCAGATCCGTAAAATTTTGCCTGTACAGGAAGCCATAGCTGCCTGTGTGGAAAAACATATGGGCTAAAACAGACGTTTGGCAAACTGCGGCCGGGAACATATTTGTTCCCGGCCGGCAGACAGGTTTATAATACCTGTTCATGCAGGAAAAAAATTTTTTTCAGCAACTGCATATAATAATCGATAAAAGCAGCGTGGGAGACACTGTCGGCATAGAGGATTTTTACATGCCCAAGTTCTTTCTCACCCAGGTAGTAAGAAACCATTCCGGCAGTATCCCCTTTTTTTATAGGGGCTGCTGCTGTTTTTGGCAGTCTTACTTTTTTTCGGATACCGGACAGGTCTTCTCCGGATGTACTGACATAACACATGTTTGTTTCATAGGTCAGGCCGACCGTGTCTTTGGCTCCCTGCCTGACCGGAAGAGTAGGAAGCGTGGGCGGGTTTTGGTCTTTGTAAACGCGGCAGATCGAAAACCCGTAATTTAACAGCGTTTGCGCATCGGCGCTTCGCGTTTTTAGATCCGGGGCTGCCATCAGGGCGGCGATCAGTTTTACGCCGTCTTTTTCTGCGGTAGCCGCCAGACAATACTTTGCAACGGAAGTATAGCCCGTTTTCAGCCCGGTAGCATAAGAATATTGTTTTAACAGTTTATTTGTATTTGCAAGCCCGAACTCGCTGTCCCCTTTTTTCGTTTTATGGATGATATTTTCCATCCAAATGGTGCAGTAATCATGTATCTGCGGATGACGGATGGTTAGGTCCCGTGCCATCAGTGCGATATCATGGGCGCTGGTGACATGCCCTTTCGCATCCAGCCCGCAGCAGTTGACAAAGTGGGTATCTTTCATACCAAGTTTTGCGGCTTTTGCATTCATTTGGCTGACAAATTCTTCTTCGCTGCCGCAGATATGCTCCGCCATTGCCACACATGAAGCATATACGGATAGTAGACAGATAGAATCCTTATATCATGTACATGCAAAAATTATTTAGACGGTATAGTAAGAGGATTATTGATGATATTATATAATTGATAATACTCTTGCTGTAGTATATAGAAATATCCAGTAACTTTTTGCTACAATCTAAAATCTTCTCTATTTTATAACATATTAGTGATATATTAAAATTGACATTATAATTCGCCTTATCATTCTATCATTCAATTTCATTTGATTGTTCTATAGTCCAACTCATTTCACAAGAATAAAATCTCCATTTCATAGTAAACAGATAATAATATAGTAAAATTCAGATGTCA
>CAJUIH010000068.1 GCA_910586045.1 uncultured Eubacterium sp. | reverse complement strand
TAAATATATTTGCTGATTTCTTAACTTCATGACATTGTTATCTGAACTGTTACAACATTTTTTGTTTCCCGCGGATTTTGGTTTTACATCCATATTTTTTTATGTTAAAATAAACGAATCATACCAATTTCAGAAAGGAACGCATGCACATGAATTTAATGAATGAAGATAATATTGTCAGTATCTGCCTGAATACGATTGGCGATATTGTCGTACTGAATCTCTTATTTGTAATCTGCAGCCTGCCCATTGTAACGATCGGCCCGTCTCTGTGCGCACTGTACCACTGTATGCTGCGCATTACGAAAGGAACTAATAACGGCGTAATGAAAACATTTTTCAGGGCACTGCGTGAAAATTTTGTCCAGTCACTGCTTGTCTGGATCGGCGTGCTTGCAGCGGGCGCTGTCGTATTTGTAAACATCCGTTTTCTGCTTTATATGCCGAAAAGCGCATTCAGTACGGTATTGCTTTATCTTTCCTATGCTGTCGCGGTATTGGGCGTGATCCTCTTTTTGTATGTATTCCCGGTTATGGCTGCATTAGCCGGCACAATCAAAGACCATTTGCGAAACTCCGTCCTGTTTGCGTTTATGCATTTTCCATCCACCATGCTGATCGCCCTGATTTCCCTGCTGCCAATGTATATGACATACCAGGACCTGGAACTGCTCCCTTTGTATACATTCTGCTGGGCATCGTTCGGATTTGGGCTGACAAGCTATATCAATTCCATGCTGTTTTACAGAATGTTCCGGCCGTATCTGAAACAGGATACGGAACAGGCGGTTTAAATGCGGCCGGATTCTGCATTGACAAAACAGTCTGCCCGGCAAGCCGGGCAAACCGCCTCTCCCAAAAAAAACAGAAAAAAACACTTGCAATCTTACCGTAAACATGGTACAGTAAGCACATGCAAATGTAATCCAATCTATTCTGCACAAATTCTCCCGTTCTATTCTATCTGATCTATGTTTATGCTACCGATTTTCAAACGTTCCGGCACCGGTTTTATTCCCGGCGTTTTGTCCGGCCAGCGGATCTTTCTCCATTTCCCATATACGTTCCATTATGGAGGAACCCTATGACATATGAAGCATTTAAGACCGCTCTTTGCCGCTGTCTGAAAAAATCGCTCCCGCCCGGTACTGCTATGCGGATCCAAAAAATCCGCAAAAATAACGGCCTGGAGCTGGACGGCCTTGTGATTACCAATCGTGAGAGCAATATCGCGCCAACCATCTTTTTAGATGATTACTACGAAAAACGAAGTTTTTATCCTGACCTGGAAGCAGTCTGCAGGGATCTTTTGCAGACCTATGAACAAAATAAATCTACCGAAACTATCGATATGGACTTTTTTACGAACTATGAAACCGTAAAAAACCAGATTGCATTCCGTATCATTAATTATGAAAAAAATAAGGAACTGCTGGAAACAGTTCCTTATGTACGCTGCCTTGACCTTGCCGTGGTATTCTACTGCCTGTTATCCGTTGGCAGGCTGACCCATGCTACGATCCTGATTCAAACAAATCATCAGAAATTATGGCAGATCAGTACGGATACGCTGTATGCGCATGCCTGCTGTATGACGCCGCAGCTCCTGCCCTATGATCTTTGCAATATGAGCACGCTGCTTTCCGATCTGTTCGAAGAACATCAGCCGCCGGACCCGTTCTGCCCAATGTATATACTGACCAATTCCAGTAAACTCTATGGCGCAAGCTGCATGCTGTATCCGCATTTACTGGATACGATCGCAGACAAATTAAACGCCAGCCTTTTTATCCTCCCAAGCAGCATCCACGAAGTAATTCTCCTGCCCGCTTCCGGCTGCCGGCAGTCCGATGACCTTGCCAGCCTGGTTGCACAGATCAACCAAACAGAACTTGCCGCGGAGGAAGTTTTAAGCAGCCATGTCTACTATTATTCCAAAACGGATCGGACGCTTCGCATCTGTCCCTGACCCGCTCCTATACCGCTACTGTTTTATCCATTGCCATTGCCGCACAGCCGGTCATATATTTTTTCATATTCGCGCGCAGAACGCCCCCATGAAAAATCCTGCCGCATTCCTCTTTCCGCTATAGCATTCCAGTCATCCCGGTGATTATAATAAATATCCAACGCATAATAAAGAGTGGACAGCATTTCTTTTGCATTGTAGTTGCAGAAACTAAATCCCGTCCCTGTCTGTTCATAACGGTTGTATGCTTCTACGGTATCTTTCAGGCCGCCGGTTTCCCGTACGATGGGAACCGTGCCGTAGCGCATGCTGATCAACTGGCTAAGCCCGCATGGCTCAAACAGGGACGGCATTAAAAACGCATCACAGGAAGCATAAATGCGGTGTGCAAACTCTTCCGAATAAAAAATATTGGCAGACAGCTTGTCCTCATATTTCCACGCATAGTGCCGGAAAATATTTTCAAACTCCGGCTGTCCCGTTCCAAGTACTGCAATTTGGATCCGCGTATCTGCCAGCAGTTCGTCCAAAACAGATTCGATTAAATCAAACCCTTTCTGGCTGGACATCCTTGATACAATGCCAACCATCATCGTATCCGCATCTTCGGCAAACCCAAGATAGCGCTGCAGTTGTTTCTTATTTTCCTGCTTCTTTTGCGGCGCGTCTTCGATTCCATAAGGGAACGCAAGGTACGGATCCTGCGCCGGGTCATATTCCGTATCATCAATGCCGTTTACAATTCCGTACAAATCATGACGTCTGGCATTCATTAGCCCATCCAGGCCCTCCCCGCCGCTTGGGGTCGTGATTTCATAGGCATATGTCTTGCTGACCGTCGTGACAATATCGGAATAGACTACGCCCCCTTTCAAATAATTCGCCTCTCCGTATGATTCCAGTTTGTCAGCCGTAAACAAATATTCCGGCAGTCCGGTAATATCCTTGACCACCTGCATAATCCACCGCCCTTGGTACTGCAGATTGTGAATCGTATAAACCGTCCTTATATTTTGGTAGAACGCGTCTTTTTGATACTCGGTTTTTAAATATACCGGGATCAGGCCGGTCTGCCAGTCATGGCAGTGGATAATATCCGGATGGAAATCTATTTTCGGCAACGCTTCCAGCACTGCTTTCGAAAAATACGCAAATTTTTCGACATCCTCGTAAATATTATGATACGGCTTTGTACCGGCAAAATAATATTCATTGTCAATAAAGTAATACGTAATCCCATTTGCTTTCGATTCCAGCACACCTGCATATTGGCTCCTCCAGCTTAATTTTACATAAAAACGGGTATCAAACCGAAGCTGTTCTTTGAAGCGTTCGTCCATACATACATATTTGGGCAGGATAATGCGGACATCGTAATGATCTTTGTCAAAATATCGCGGCAGGGAACCAGCCACATCCGCAAGCCCGCCCGTTTTGATAAAAGGCACTGCTTCAGATGTAACAAATAATACTTTTTTCATGAAAAAACCTCCGAAACGTATAATGGCATTGACTGCCTTGCTGTCATTATACTCTATTTCGAACGGTATTCCAACCTAATTTTATCTGCAATCAGAGCAATAAATTCGGAATTTGTCGGTTTTCCTTTTCCATTGTTGATTGTATAACCAAATAATTCGTCAATCGTATCCATTTTTCCCCTTGACCAAGCCACTTCAATCGCGTGACGAATCGCACGTTCTACCCGGCTGGAGGTTGTCTGAAACTGCTTTGCAATGGTAGGATACAAAATTTTGGTTATGGAATTTAGCATTTCAATATCATTGACAGACATCATGATCGCTTCCCGCAAGTACTGGTATCCTTTAATATGTGCGGGTACACCGATCTCATGAATAATATTGGTAACATCTGTCTCCAGGTCATGTTCGACCGGTTCCTGATATTTTTCATACGCATTGATTTTCCTTGGTTCACTCGTCCTCCTGATACTGCGGTCATAGATTACTTTAATCTGGTTTACAATCATTTCGTTATCAAACGGTTTCATTATGTAATAATCCGCACCCATACTGAACGCATCTTCCGTAATTTTCTCCTGTCCGACCGCGCTGATTATAATAAAGGCCGGATGTTTTTTGAGCGAATGGTCGTTGTTGATTTTTGTCAGCACCCCAAGCCCATCCAGCTTTGGCATTACAATATCCAAAAGCACTACATCCGGTTCCTTTGAACGTATCATCTTACAGGCTTCCACACCATCTCTGGCCGTACCTACTACATGCAGTTCCTTATCGCTTTTGACTATGTCACCTAAAATCTGCACCATCTTTTCATTATCATCTGCGATTGCCACATTTAATTGCGTCATGACTTTAACCTCCTGTCGTAATCGGCAGAAAATCCATAAAATCAACAGAATACTGTGAAAAAGACGAATTTCTCCCGCCTCCTTATCATATAGAAACATTTTCATTGAATATGTCGAATATTGTCGGTAACCCTGTCTTTTTCATGAATTTTCCTGAATTATCTAGTTTTTTATGATTTTATCATGACTCCATGTATTATCCTATTATTATAGTTTTATTTAGCATGCGGAAAATAAAAAATAGCTTCCGGAAAACGCGCACAAAAAAACGGATTACCATGTTTCCAGATAACCCGTTTTTATCATAGTTACTTACGAAAGCACCTGTACCGTAAACTGTCCGTCCGCAGCGTCTAATCGGCACGTACCGCCATTTTTGAGAGAACCGAATAAGATTTTATCTACAAACAGCGGCTTGATTTCCCCCTGTATGACACGCTCGATCTGCCTGGCACCAAATTCCGTGCTGATCCCTTTCTTTTTGACCAGATGTTCCGCTTCTTGTGTAATCGACAGCGTGACCTGCTTTTTTCGCAGCATATCCTGCAGTTTTGCAAGCTTTTTCTTTACAATCTGCCCCGCCATCGTATCATTGATATTTTGGAATGCGACAATTTTGTTTAAACGGTTGCGGAACTCCGGCTGGAAAATACGTTTTACTTCTTCCAAAACGACCGTTTCCGCGGCTTCTTTTCCCTGAAACCCGATGCCGGGCTTTCCGATCTGCCTAGCTCCGGCATTGGACGTCATTATAATAATGACATTGCGAAAATCTGCCTTTCGCCCCTGGTTATCCGTCAGCGTCGCGTAATCCATTACCTGCAGCAAAACATGATAGATATCCGGATGTGCTTTTTCGATTTCATCCAGCAACAGGACCGCATGCGGATTTTTTCGGATCTCTTCCGTCAAAAGCCCCCCTTCTTCGTACCCTACATAACCTGCCGGCGCGCCTATTAATTTTGCAACCGCGTGTTTTTCCCCGTATTCGCTCATATCAAAACGAATCAGCCTGATCCCCAATTCGTTTGCCAGACTCTTTGCGATTTCTGTCTTGCCGACACCGGTAGGCCCGACAAACAGCAGGCTGGCCAGCGGCTTATCTTCTTCCAACAGCCCGGCCCTTGAAAATTTCACGGCGTTGACTACCTGGACAATCGCTTCATCCTGGCCAAATACTTGATTTTTCAGCGCTTGTTCCAGTGTCGCGAGCGATTCTGTTTCATCATGCTCAACCGCCTGTTTTGGAATATGGCAGATATTTGCTATGATCTCGTCGATCAATCCCCGGCCAACGGTCTGCTGCGCTTCATCCAGAGGATGCATCCTGCGGTAAGCTCCCGCCTCATCCAACAGGTCGATGGCCTTATCCGGCAGGCAGCGTTCTTTTATATATTTCGCACTGGTTTGTACGACATATTCCGGTACGTCGTCTTCATAACGGATCCCGTGAAACTGTTCATAATACGGCCGCAGCCCTTGTACAATTTTGACCGCATCCGGCAGTTCTGGCTCTTCAATCCGGATATTTTGAAACCGTCTGACCATGCTTTTGCTTTTCTCAAAATATTTTTTGTATTCTTCATATGTGGTAGCTCCGATAAAGCGGATCTGTCCCCCTGAAAGGTACGGCTTTAACATATTCGATATATCAAAGCTCCCCCCGTTTACCGCGCCGGCTCCAATCAGATTGTGAATCTCGTCTATATAGACAATCGGTTTTTCTTCCCGGCTGATGCTGTCCATCATCCGTTTTAACCGTTTTTCAAAATCACCGCGGTACTGTGTTCCCGCGAGCATGCTGCCAAGGTCCAGGGCAAATACTTTCGCCCCGCGCAGCGGCTCCGGTACCTGCCCATCTTTTAACAGCTTTGCAAATCCATAGACAATGGCCGTCTTTCCGACTCCCGGTTCCCCGATATGCAGCGGATTATTTTTCTCCTTACGGCATAGAATCTGCATGGTTCGTTCCAGTTCTTTCGTTCTGCCAATCAGCGGATTGCCCCCGTCTGTATCATCGTTTAGACAAACCGCATATTTCGTCCAGTAACGGGCTTTCCCCGGATGTCCGGCATCCGCTGCATTTTCGTTATCCGTTTCTTCCTCCGCACCAGGTGCATGCAGATCCCCGGAAACGCTGTCTAAAGCATCGTCATCCGGATCTTCTTCCCGCAGCACTGTCATTTCCTGTAAAAGCTCCGCCTGCTCCACGCCCTGTGCGCGCATATAATAAACCGCGTAGCTTTCCTGCAGTTTAAATATCGCATGGACCAGATGCGGCAGTTCTACCGTCGGTTTGCCGCTGCCCTGCGCAGATTCCCATGCATAGGTCAGCATAACCCCCGTACCCTGTGACAGTTCCGGTACCTGTTCGGGATCTTCCTGACCGGATTCCATATATTCTTCCATATATTTCTGCAGGTTCCTGTCCAGTTTTCTGACTTCGCCGCCGCAGTTTTCAAATGCCCGCGCAAATAGTTTATTTTTACACACTACATACAAAACCAGCTCCGGCGTTACAAACGCAAAATGCGCGCTTTTCGCCAGCAAAAATACCGCCTCGATAATATCTGCCACTTCCCCGGATACGCGCATTATTCCGCCTCCTCAACCGTCATGCGGAACGGAAACCCTTCTTGCCTGGCACGCGCCGCCGCTGTCTGGACTTTCGTAGCCGCAATGTCATATGGATACAGCCCCACGGCCGCCTTTCCCTTTTGATGTACTAAAAGCATCAGGCGCTCCGCCTCCGGCTGCGGTTTGCGGAATATGTCGGTCAAAATCCCTACAACAAACTCCATGGAAGTAAAATCATCATTATACATCATGACCTGGTAGTGCTTTGGCTCCTTTACCGTCGCTTTTATTTTCTCTCTTGTTTCTCCCTGTATTGACATCTCGTGATTCAACTCCTTTCAAAATACAAAAAGCTGCCCATTGTCAGGACAGCCTTTTCCAAGCTTTTTCTGCGTTTCGCACAGCAAGTATTAAATAACTGACATAAAAGCCGGACGCCCGGAAACAGGATCTTCCCTGCTGTCGTTTCCATACCCAAAAATTAGAAATTTTAAAAAGCATAACATAACACAATTCCCTGCCAAGAAATACAGGCATGCTTGTCCGTTGTCCGTATTTCATTTCTAGCCCTAATTCATTCTGTCATATTGCATATAAAATGTATGAAACTCTTGATCAGCTATTTATACTCGTACACACTAAAATTTACCAAATAACACCGGCTCACGAGCATTGTTGCCTTGCATGATATCGTAAACTTGACCGCTCATGAGTATCGTCCGTATCAATTTCCAGATGCCGCCCGCTTTATGTAGAAACAGGCAGGCTTTACACAATTTCATTATACGCACGGTTACTTTTTATGTCAACATCTTTTTCATGAAATCGTCTTCTGCCCGCTGTTTGTTCCATATCCTGTTTTCGTCCGCATGCCGTACGCTTTTAGGCGTTTATCCTAAGCCTGCCAAAATTTTTCCCGCAGTTTCAGCAGGGCTTTTTTCTCAATCCTGGACACATACGACCGTGAAATCCCCAGTCTTCCCGCAATCTGCTTTTGTGTGACTGGCTGGTCGTCTAAAAGGCCGTATCGCAGGACAATGATTTCCAGTTCGCGTTTGTTTAAAATCTTTGGCAGAAGTTTCTGCAGACGGCTGATCTTTCCGTTTTTATCCATCCGTTCAATCACGTCCGGCTCTTCGCTTTCAATAATGTCCATAAAGTTAATTTGGTTTCCTTCTTTGTCCGTTCCGATTGGTTCATAGATGGATACTTCCCTGGCCACTTTGCGGCGCCCGCGCAAATGCATAAGCAGTTCATTATCAATGCATCGCGCCGCGTATGTCGATAACCGGGACCCTTTTTCCGGATGAAAGGTCATTACCGCCTTGATCAGGCCGATCGTACCGATCGAGATCATTTCTTCCATATCTTCTTCCGCATTCTGGTATTTTTTCACAATATGTGCCACCAGGCGCATATTGTGAACAATCAGTGTATTTCGGGCCTCAAGGCTCCCTCCCTGCATTTCCTGTAAAACTTTTTTCTCCTCCTGTGCATCCAAAGGCGGCAAAAAAGTCTTCAAACCCACACCTCAAAGCCACTTTCTTCTATTGTATGTAGGCGCATGCCGCTTCGTGCCTTTCCAATTTTCTGATTTTGAGATATAATAGATGATTATGGAACGAATATTAACTTATCCAATCGGCCCGGCGCACGCCGGAAAAACAATTTATCAATTTTTAAAAGAAAAGCAGTATGCGCGCAGCGTCATCATACAGCTCAAAAAAACGGAAAACGGCATCCTGGCCAATGGACGATGGGTGCATGTCAATGACCGGTTACAAGCCGGGGAAACGCTGTGTGTCCGTCTGGCGGAAAATACGCCGCAGAACATACAGCCCGCATGCCTGCCCCTGTCTGTCGTTTATGAGGATGACGACCTGCTTGTGGTGAATAAGCCTGCGGGAATGCCGGTCCATCCTTCGATTGCGCATTCCTATGATACCCTGGCTAATGCCGTCTGTTATTATGCGCAGGCAAAAGGCGAACAGTACCCCTATCGCTGTATCAACCGTCTGGACCGTGATACGAGCGGCCTTACGGTCATCGCAAAGCATGCCTACAGTAGCTGCATCCTCTACCGCCAAATGCGGCTGCGGCAGATCCGCCGTACGTATTATGCGATTGCGCAGGGAAAAACCCATTCCTATGGGACCATAGACGCGCCGATTGCACGAAAAGAAGCGTCCGTGATTGAACGCACGGTAGACTTTGCATGCGGCGAACATGCGGTTACACACTATGAGACACTGTCCTATCTTCCTGCCAGCCCGCAGGACATCCGGCTGCCCCCTGCGGGACTGTCGTTCTTAAAGCTGACACTGGAAACCGGACGCACCCACCAGATCCGGGTGCATATGCGCCAGATCGGCCACCCGCTGATCGGGGATTTTTTGTACAACCCAAACGATTCCAGCATGAGCAGGCAGGCGCTTCATGCCGGAACCTTAGAATTCACGCATCCGGTAAACGGACAGCCGTTACGGTTTACGGCGCAGCTTCCGGAAGATATGCTGCAGTTTTTCCATATGGTTATTTCTTAAAATATGGCGGCGGATATAGGCAAAGGTAGCGTCTTCCCCCTGATCCGCCAGCATATGGAGCAGAATCTCTAGCTGTTTTCTGGTTCTGTCATCCACGACCATATAATCTTTGCGCTTCTCATAATAATCCAGCGGATCCGAATCCAAATACCGTTCCCCGCGATAATTTTTAGACGCGCTGATGCGGTCTACAAACATCTCAACCACATATTTGACCGGCATCCGCATTCCCGCGATGTGTTTATCCGCGGGATCCGCCGTATAATCAATCCAATATTCGGCATGGTGCCTGTTGCGCCCCTTATGGTGGAGCCATGCTGTGGAGTAGCCGTATTTCTCACGCTCTCCGACATGCGGGCTGCGGCCTTGCTGATAATACCGAAAACCAATCCGCAGCTCCGGCCATGTATATTTTGACAGGTCGTGCACCAGCCCCTGACGGTATAGCCCGAGCCGGAAACAGCCCTGCATAACGAGCATTTTATGATGATTGATGGTTTTGATATGCTGTACTGCATTTTTGATGAACTTCATGCCATTACTCCTGTTTATAAACTGTTTTGCCTTATTTTCCAATCAAAACTACAATTGATTGCGGTTCCAGCAGTATTTGGCGCTTTTTTTCTACGATCCGCGGAGTTTCCAAATACGGCTCCTTGGCATTGGATGTATCCACCGCAAGATACCACCTGCGTTTACCCGACAGCTTCGGCAGCGCCAAATACTGCTGGATGATATGATAATTCATTGCCACATAAATATCATCATCCGCTGAACCGTCCGCGCCCTTTGCATAAGCGCCGCAGTATAAGATCCCTACCGCCTGCTGATACAGGTTCGGCGCCATAATCCACGCGTTTTCTCCATGATAAGACAAATCCGGACAGCCATACTGCTCATAATCGCACATCTGCATCGGATGCGGGGAGCAGATGACCGGGTGGCGGCGGCGGAACGCGATCATATAGCGTACAAACGCCGCAAAAGACGGGCTGCGCTTACAGACATTCCAGTTCACCCATCCGGTTTTATGATCCTGGCAGTAGCAGTTATTATTCCCGTTCTGCGAGTTTCCAAATTCATCCCCTGCCATAATAAGCGGAACACTCTGGCCAAGCATAACAAGCACGACGGCGTTTCGCATCTGTTTTTTGCGGTATTCCAAAATGCCTTTTTTGCGGGACGGCCCTTCCATGCCCCCGTTGCTGCTGAAATTCCAGTCATTGCCGTCCCGGTTATCTTCCCCGTTTTCTTCATTATGCTTTTGTTCATAGGAAAACAGGTCCGCCAGCGTAAATCCGTTGTTTCCGGCAATATAATTGACAAATCCAAACACCTCATGCTGCCTTTTTAGCTGGTTTAACAATTCCGGCATACTGCCGTCCGCCCGGGCCAGCATCTTTCGCGCGGCGTATAAAAAATCCTCATTATAAACAAATAAATGCGGGTACGCTGTCTGCCCCGCAAATAACCGCCGGTCAAAATGCTCCGCAAATAATTTTGTCCGCCTTAAAATCAAATCCTGTGCCATCGCATTGACGGAAAGCGCCGCTCCCAATAAATGAAAACCGTCTACATGGTATTCCATAACCCAGTAGCGCAGGATTTCTACCGCGATATTCTGGTTCATGTCTTCATCAAAGTAAAATTCTAAAATACACTCCATGTGATTTCTATGGATTTCACGAATCAGCGCCTTTAATTCCAATGAAGGTTCCCCCGCCGAACAGTAAGACGCTTTCGGCGCATAATAATCGCCCGGCCCATACCCCCAGCAGTTTATTTGACAGGCAGTTTTTTTATCCGACGCTTCTTTGCTGTTTTCTTCCACTTCCAGTCCAGCCTTTGCATTATCGCTCCATTCCTTTACATCTGGTTTTACCGTTTCTTTCACGATCAGTTCTTCAAACTCATAGACCGGCATAAACTCCAGCGACGTCACGCCAAGTTCTTTTAAATAAGGAAGCTTATCCATAACACCGGCAAACGTTCCGCGCTTTTTCCTGGTTGCTCCTCCATCCATGGTAAAGCTTCTGACATTCAGCTTGTACATGACCATCTGTTCCCTTGGAATCTCCGGAAAACGATCTTTGCACCAGTCAAATTCCGCAAAATCAAATCCAGCACGCACCTGGCAGCCGCTGCTTAATCTGTCCGTGTCCGCCCATACTTCCCGTCCGACTACCTTGCGCGCATGCCGGTCAAAGACCAGCGTGCCGTCCACTTCATAATTATAATGAAACTTTTTCCATTTCAGCCCTTTGATCCCAACCGAACGCAGTGCCCCAATGCAGTATTCGTCTGGTACAGGGATACGGATCAGCCCGGTATTCTGATTACTCTGGCCTGCATCTGCCGGATAAAGCAGGATCGCGCACTTTTGCTCCTTTTCGCTTTCAAATGTAAAATAAACAGTATCTACTGTTTTGGATACACCTATTTTCGCATAATTTCCTTCAATGATCGTATATTCCATATCTTTTCCGCCTTCCCACGTATGCCTATGAACTGGAACCTCATTCTGTATCCTTTGTTTTATTTCGATGATCTGATGTCTCTTTGTGTATTATAGCATTAAGTTTTGTTATTTGTATATGTTTTTCTGCGAAATCGTCCAGGAAAATGCAAGGATTGTTATTTTCCACACTCTGGCCAGACACCCGCCTGTTGGCCAGTGTCAAAAAATGGCTGGAAACGGACAAAAACGGCACGCCGTTTCCGGGAAGTGCCGCTTCTGCAATCAGAACTGTTTTTAAATATCTTTGAATCCGTACAAAATAAACCTCTCTTTTAAAGGATTGCTATCACCTAATCCGCACGGCCGGACTCCACGCGGAATAGATCCGCCTGCTTTGTCCGTCCTCTTTTACCGTCTGATACGTACGAATGCGCACATAACCGTTTCCTGCGGACTTGCTCTTTTTCACACTTGTTTTTGTCTGGGAAGGCTTTTTTACAAATACACTGTGCGTACTGCTGCCTGTAAATTCGGCATTTTCGGAATACTGCATCTGATACCCGCTTGTCTGTACGGCCTGTCTGGCCCATGTTACGGTAAATCCGCCTGCCGCGGCCGCGGCCTTTTGAATCAAAGTCCCCGCAGGGCGGATTGTAAACGACTTTGTCATGGTGCCGCTGTATTTCCCATGAAATGAAACGACCGCTGCAGCTTTTCCTACATATTTATTATTTTTGTAAGTAATATGATAATTACTGCCGGTAATGCGCTTTCCCAGCGTATCCATCGCTATCACCGCCGGCTTTTTGACTTTCCCATTGTATGTGTATACCGTTTTGGAAAGTTTTACCGATTTGACCTGTGCCTTGGCGGTTTCTTCCGGTTCCTGCGGCTGGGATGGAGTTTCCGGTTTTTCCCCATCCTGCGGCCCTCCATCCATCGGCTGTTCGGACAAAATCACCAGCGCAGCCGAAGCCCCGTGAAACGGTAAATGCACCGTGCCGTCCTGCGCAATCTGTTTGGAACAAACAAATTCCAGGCTGCGCAGCGCAGGATTGTAGGAATAGAGATTTGCGTACATCCCGCCGCAGCCGCTTTGCGACAGGCCGCTGCCTATGGAGATCCGGTTTTCTTCCATTCCGGCGATCTGAAAGGTAAGCTCCGCCGTAAATCCAAAGACTTTTTTCTGTGCAAGCTCCAGTTCCATACGTGGAAAACCGCCTGCGGCTTGATCCGCCAATTCCTTTGGAATCGCTTCCGTATTCATTTTTACGGAAAAATCTGTTTCGCTAAAAATATCCGACTCAATTTCTTTTCCGCTTACATTCCATAGGAAACCGCCGCCCATATCAAAGCTAAGCGTAACGTCCCTGTCCCTGACCGCGGAAATGACATTGCCCGGAACCGATACCGTGCCGTTCATATCTATGCATACGGTACTGCTTTTTGAAGCCGCCGCCGCTTTTTCGACTTCTGAGCGGATCTCGCTCCAGCCATTCCGATCCGGGCGGCCTTTGAGAAACGGCTGTGGAAACTTCATCCATTCGCCTCCCCCCATAATTATACCGCCTCCTGTACCGCCCGCGCTGCCTGAACCGCCGCCAGTGCCGTCAGGCAAAGCGCGCACAGCCACCTGGCAGGAAGCGGTATAATTGCCGTCTTCTGTCACGGCGGTAATCACCGTACTGCCCGCGCTGACAGCCGTAATAATCCCGCTGGCGTCCACGGATGCGATGGCCGGATTGCCGGAGCTCCAGGCCACCTTTTGATTTGTTGCATTGTGCGGCTGAATCAATGCCTGCAGTTTCCGTGTACTGCCTGCCTCCATCTCCAGGGCGCTTTCGTCCAAGGACACGCCGGCGACTGGTATCACGGGTTCTTCAGCGGGCGGCAGAATCTTGCCGTCAATGGTCAGGCTGTCGCTGGACAATTTGTAATTGCCCGCGTCTTTTCCCTGAAGCGTAATGCCGGAAGCGGTAATCTTACGGTCGCCCGCCTGCGCGCTGTCATAACTCCAGTTTGCCGCGGCGGCGGTTACCTCATCGCCGTTTACTATTCCGTCCAATTGAATCGATAACTGGCCCGGTAAAACGTCCGTCGTCGCGTCGTATTCTTTCAAGGCCGTGCCTGCGATTTGCGCGGTCAGTGTTTTGGGCGACACCTCCACAACAGCCGTATTGCTGTTTAGAGCAAACCATTCGCAGGATGCGCGGCAGTAATATTGATAAGTACCCGCGGGCATAAGATTTTGAAACGCATAATCCTGGCCGGCCGTCCCTGTGTCTGTGCTTTCGTCCCCCGCCGTCTGATACCACTCGTAAGTAATCGCAGCCGGGGGATCATTAAACGCACTTGGATCCGTTATTCCCGCTTCCGCATGCAGGGGCGGCAAATCCGAGCCATAAATAGTGGTAAGCGATTCTGGATGCTGGGTAAATTTCATGGGATGCTGCTCCGCCCGAAAGGTTCCTTGGCCCAGATTATTGGTTATACTCAAATCCTGTTGCACCCATTTTTCGTCCACGCTATTGCCTACGTCCTTAAAAGCATACCCGTTTTCCAGAATGTCTTTTAATGTGAGTCCAGCGTCACATTCCACAGCGCGTTCTTTACCTGTAAAAACACCTCCGCTGATTTTTACCTTGGGTTTACCGTATTCATTTTCATTCCATACAGAAATCCCTATATTCCCGCTAAGTATCGCTCCCTCTTTAATATACACACTGCCGCCCTGCACCGTCAGAGCAATCCCCAAATTATTCGATGAAGATATTTCACCGCTTTCCAGGATAAACGTACCACCCAGAATATCAACGACCTGATCTGATCCTGGGTTAAAAAGTTTGACCTTTTCTTTCATTGTAAGTGTAATATTTCCTGATTTCAAATAAAGTGTATGTAACAAATCCACGTTCTCGTTAATTGTTACTTTGCTAACATCAATATCTTTCATCAGATGGATTTCAGCCGTCTTCCCCTGAACCGATTTCCATGCCTCGGCGATATCTTCCTCATTTTCATAAGCAGTCGTTACACCGTCCATCGTCACAGTAAATACAACGGCATCCGTTTCTCCTGTCCGGTCGTGGTCCAGCCCGGCGTTTTCCGTCACAAGCGCCGTACGGTCTGTTTGACTGCCGTCCCCGTCCGGCGCAGGCGCCGTACGGTTCGCCAAGCCCCCTTGTTCACTTTCCGCCAAAATGACCGCCTGCCTGCCTGTATTCTTCCCATTGGCACGATCCGCCGCATAAATCGGTTTGCCAGCGCCCCCGATTCCGACCGCCATTGCCGCGGACAGCAATAACGCAACGATTTTGTTTCCCATTTTCTTCTTCATAATCTATCCCTCTGCGATACTTTCCATCTCTGTCGTCCGAAAGGCCGGACCATCTACGGCATGGATATTTCTGCTGCTTTCCGGACGCTGAACAAAAAGCAAGAAGCCGCCCCGCGTCAGCGTTTCTTTTTTCCGGAAGCCGCCGCAAGCGTCTTTACCCTTACCACCTTGCTCCATGCAGAATATATTTTGGTGCTTTTTCCATCCGCCTTTACCGTTTGGTACGTGCGGATCCGCACATAATATTTTGTTCCGGCTTTCTGCTTTTTCACAGACGCCTTTGTCCCGGCAGGTTTTTTCACAAATACGCTGTGCGTACGCTTTCCTTTAAAACTGGCGTTTTCGGAATACTGCAGCTGGTATCCGGCTGTCTGTACGGCCTGTTTGGCCCAGGTTACGGTAAACCCGTCTGCCGCGGCCGCGGTTTTTTTAATTGAAGTGCCCGCCGGGCGGATCGTAAATGTTTTTGTCACCGTCCCGCTGTATTTCCCTTTAAATGTAACTACTGCAGTGGCCTTTCCTACTTTTTTATTGTTCCGGTAAGTCAGGGCATAATTGCTCCCGGTAATACGCCTGCCGTCTGTATCGACCGCAATAACGGACGGCTTTTTCGCTTTTCCATTGTACGTATACACGGTTTTGGACAGCTTGACGGATTTCACCGCCGCGCGCGCACTGCCGTCCTGCCCATCCGACTGGCCCGGCTGCGTCTGGCCCGGTGTTTCACCTGACCCTCCCGCCTGTGTGCCGTCCTGCGGCTGATCCGGCAAATCCGAACCGCCCATCGGGGTTACGGACAGGATCACCGTGTAATCGGACGCATGGTGAAACGGCAGGCTGACAAGGCCCCCTTCTCCGACCCTGCCCGCGCTGATAAATTCCAGCCCGCGCAGCAGCGGGTTGTAATAAAACAGGTTTGCGTACATGCCGGTATAGTCCTCTGTACTCCCTGCCCCGCCGCTGTCTGCCGTAGCGCCCGTATGCGCGCCGTCAGAGCCGGCGATCGCAACGCCCGCGCTGCCCCCGCTATGGATCCGGAATGAAAGCGCCGCCGAAAAGCCAAACGCCCCGTCATGGGCCAGGCGCAGCTCCAGATGCGAAAGCCCGTCCGCCGCGCGCTCCAGCACATCCTGCGGGATGCCGCCCGTATGCGCCGTTACGGAAAGATCTGTATCATTTACCGTTTCCGCCTTGATATCGGTCCCTTTTATCGTCCAGGTAATGCCGCCGCCAAAATCAAACTCCATCGTGACGTCCCTGCCGCGGATCTCTGTAAGGAGGCTGCCCGGAACTGCCGACGCGCCGTTCATGTCAACGGCTACCGTTTTGTCTCCTCCTGGCGCTTCCATGACTTTTTGCGCTTCCACCCGGATTGCATCCCAGCCTTCCCTGCCAGAGCTGTCTTTGATTATAGGCTTTCCGGAACTGCCCGTATCTGTACCGCTGCTGTTGCCCATACTGCTGCCGCCCGAGGAGCCGCTGCCGCCCGTACTGCCGCTGCCTGCGCCTGTACTGCTGCCCGATCCTGTACTGCCGCCGCCCGGGCCTGTACTGCTGCTGCCCGATCCTGTACCGCTGCCGCCCGAACCTGTATTGCTGCTGCCCGGGCTGCCGTTGCCGGATCCTGTGCTGCTGCCGCCGCCCGTACTGCCGCTGCCGGATCCTGTACTGCCGCCCGGCTGGTCCGTCCCGGCTTTTTTGGTTGTAACCACGGTCCCCGCACTGCTGGCGGACGGATGGTGGTTGCCGTCCCCTTTCAGCCGGGCATAGAACGTATACGTATGGCCCGGCGTCAGCCCGGTAAATTCCGGGCTGTCCTGCCAGTTTGCCCCATCCATACTGTACTCTGCGTTTTCCCTGGCCGCCGTCAGCGTAACGGCGGTATCCCGTATGTCTGCTTCCGCCGCTTTCGGCGCCTCCGGTGCCTGCTGGCCTGCCTTTTCAATCTTCCCAGCGACCACGGCGGTATCCGCGGCAAGCTTATAATTTGCCGCCCCTTCCCCGGCCAGCCCGGTAATCACAGCGGTAATCGTCTTATCGTCTCCTGCCGCCGCACTGTCATAAGCATAGGAAGCCGCCGCGGTTACGGCGTCGCCGTCCACAAGGCCATCCAGCCGAATCGACAGTCCGTCCGAAACGCTGGCTGTGCCGTCATAGATTTTTGCCGTGCTGCCGCCGGAAGCGTCGATGGACGGCGATACGGATTTTGGTGCAATTGAAAAAGATAATTCCTTGTGGAAGGACAAAGGCGCTTTTCCGGTAATTGCCGCTTTCGCCGCATCGGACCCGGCACTGCTGTTGTTTGTATAAACGACATCATAGTACTCCGCCGCCAGCTCTTCGCCGTCATGCGTTACGGCCACGCCCGGGGTATGGGCAGCGCCGTTATAGACCAGGCCGTCCGCACCCGTCAAAACCGCGGACAGCGTGGAACCGCAGACGCACGTCCCATCCTCTCCATAGCTGCAGTCCTCCTCGCCTACGGTAATTCCGCAGACAGGGCAGGACGATCCGGTATGGGTGGTCGTGCCCGGAACATGCGTAAACTGGTCCTGGCCGGAATGTTGTGTACAACGTTTTACCGTAACCGTGCCTTCCAATTGCGTTTCCTGTAATTTACCTGTAATAGGCGTTCCATCTTCATGAAAATAGGCATATTCTGCCTTTAGCAGGCCGCCTAACGTTAAGCCGGCGCTTCTGCCGCCTGCATAAGACCCGGCGCCCGGGCCATCCACCAGGATCGCCGCCGTATCCCCGCTGAATGTCCCGCCGCTTAAAACGACATCTGCAGTTCCCTTATCGCTGTCCTTAACCTTTAGGCCGACGCTTGCCCTTGACGATTGGGATCCTCCTTCTTCAAAACCTTCCAATGACGCCATAACCGTGCCGCCCTCAATTTCGACCCGGCCACGCACGGCCGCGATCCCCACCAAACAAGCAGCAACGGTACAGTCCGCCATTTTAAGCGTACCGCCCTTAACATGCACCGCATTCCCGTCCTGCATGTTCCCGCGGATGTCAATGGTACAGCCGGTCAGCACAACCGTGACCGTGTCTGGCGCATCCTCGGTCTCAATAGAAAGCGAGTTCAAAAGGCAGAGATCTTGGATTGTCACCGAGCCTTTCAAAATCGTAACCTCACAGCCGGAAACCGTATGCCCGCCGCCGTTTATGGAAACCGGACTGTCTGCGGACAGTTCCAACTCCGGACGGATAACAGACACGTCTTTTAAAACCGTGACAGAAGCGGCCTGCTGCGACGCCGCCGCGGCGTCGCAGGCTGTGGTGAAGTTTGCGTAGTAAGTTACCCTCCCGCCAATGTCCACGCTCGCTTCCGCCTGTTTCTGGCATTTGCCGCAGACGCCGTCCGCCCATTCGTGGCTGCAAAGGCGCCCTGTTTTTACGGTAACCATACCCGTAAGTCCGGTCACGTCCAGCTCCTTAATGACCGTACCGTTCGCGTCACGGTAAACATAGCCGTCGCCAAGCAGGCTGCCAATCGAACCGATAGCGGATATAATCGCACTATCACTCATCTTAGGATTGCCGATAAACGTTCCGCCGTTAAGCACAACTTTGCCTGACTGAGCTAACAGGCAGTAAATGGTAGTATCTGACGCGGTAAACGTTCCGCCCGTGATAGTTAGAACACCTCCCTGTACATAAATGACAGCCAGATCGCTATTTGATGTAAGCTCAAATCCATTGCCGCAAAAAGTAATATTGTCGTCTTCACCCACCTCCAAAGTCTTACTCGCAGACGCATTGGCAAGCAGGGTAATTTCCGCCTGGGAAACCCCTTGTGCCGTCGCCGCATCCCAGGCGTCGTCAATCAATGCATAACTGTGCGACTCTCCGTCAATCGTAACACGGGCTACGTCGTCGTTTGCCCTTAGACTGCGCTGCTGCGTCGCAACGGCGCTTTGCCCCCCCCCGCCGCGGCGTACGGCGGCCACGCCCGCCCTAGGCATGCCAAGCGCCACAGCCGCGGACAGGACCAGCCCCATAGCGCGGTACGCGACGCTTTGTTTCCCTCTTCCTTTTTTCGCTTTCAACATTTTTTTCATAGCAAACCTCCAATTCGTTCGTAGCTGCACTTGACATAGCAGCACTTGAAGTTCCACGGTTTTATACTCCATTATAGCAAAAATCCCGTCCCCTATGCCAGTGTACTTTCCCGGTTTGCAGTTTTTTTGCCCGCTTTGCAGTCCGCTTAGGCAAAAAAAGGTTCCCCGACCGTGTTCCAGCACAGTCGGGGAACCTTTTTTGCGCAGGATCCGCCGATGAATTCGATCGCCGCCTATCCTTATTTTTGTTAATAACTTCATGAGCTGTCACAGATTTACCCCTGTCCGCTGTCGCAAACC
>CAJUIH010000067.1 GCA_910586045.1 uncultured Eubacterium sp. | reverse complement strand
GGATGGCTGACAAGGTTTCACGCATCCGTTTTGTGATTACGATTACGTATCGAATCCCAGTTGTAAAGCCTGCTAATAATAGCTGGGAGAGACAGTTTGCCCGGCTTTCTGGCGGCGTTGGAAGAATGGTTAGAAGCCCTTAGTATTCTGCCCGGTTACCTAAGGGGCGAAGCCAAGCGGCGCCTTTAGCTGCTGGCGTGGTCCAGGACGAATTAGGCGCCGCGACCGGGGCGGGCCGTCACGTAAATGCAGAATACTTAGGGATTCTTGGCATTCTGGAGGGCTGCCAGAAAGCCGGGCAAACCGTCTCTCCCAGCGTCCGGCCAGCCAAAATGTAACACCCAATCTGAACTGTTACCGCCATACAATAAGCTGGAGCCGGCCTGTTGCAAAAAACAGTCCTGCTCCAGCTTTGTTTACACGCAAAAGACCACCGTTCGGTCTTTTTTTATGCTTCCTGCCCGTTTTTATATTTCTGGTATGCATCCACCGGCATATCCAATCCGGTATACAATTTGTATGCAACCGCACCCTGCCAAAGCAGCATGCCTTCCCCGTCAATAATTTTTTTACAGCCTGCCGCTTTGGCGTCTTTCATCATTTTGGTTTCCAACGGTTCATAAACCGTATCCGCTACTACAAGTTCCGGCCGAAATACGCTGACGTCTGTGATCGGTGATATCTGATCATCCGGTTTCATACCGACCCTTGTCGCATTGACCAAAATATCCGCCGTCATGATTTCTTCTTTTAACCGATCCTGTTCATCCAGGCAGATCACTTTTACCTCGCAATCCGGCACTTCCTTTTTCAGCTTTTGTGCCGTTTCCTTTGCCCGGTCCAAAAATGGGTCCGGCGCGTTAAATATAGAAATCGCCGCCGCTTTCTGGAGCGCGCACTCTACCTGAATAGCCGTTGCCGCCCCGCCGGCGCCTAATATCACAAGCTTCTTTCCGGCTACCGAAACCCCGTGCTCCTTTAGATTCTGCACAAATCCGCTGCCATCCGTCATATATCCCGTCAAATGCCCGTCATCGTTTACCACGGTATTAACAGCCCCGATAATACGGGCAGCCGGCGATAAAGTATCCACCAGTTCGGCTGCTATGTTTTTATCCGGCATAGTCACATTAAAGCCCCGCATCTGAAACAGGCGCACCGCGTCGACTGCCGCCGGAAACTGCTCCTTTGTTATGTCAAATGCCAGATACGCATAATCCAGCCCATGGTAGCGAAAACTGAAATTGTACATCGCAGGCGAACCCGAGTGCCCTACCGGGCTTCCAAATAATGCCAACAGCTTTGTAGATCCTTTAATCCTTTTTTCCATTCGATTGCTCCCTTATTTCTTTGTTTTCCGCTTTTTTATAAATGCTCCAGCAAGAACCGATGCGCATTTTCATAAAAAATCTTTTCCGTAACCGCTTTTCCAATCCCAGCCTGTTCCAGCGCCGCTTTCAAATCCGGAATAGACTGCACGCCTTTGACCGGATCCGCAAACGCGCTGCAGCCGTCAAAATCGCCGCCGATCGCGAGAATATCCTCCCCGCCCAGTTCCAAAACAGCGTCGATATGGCGCAGCAAATCTGCAAGGCCCGGTTTTTCTCCTACAAATAACTGATAAAAGTTTAACCCCATCAGGCCTTTCCTGCGGATTAGTTCCTGAATCTGCTCCTTTTTTAAGTTCCTTGGATGCGCGCATACCGCGCGGACATTAGAATGCGACGCGATCAACGGCTCGTCGGTCAACTGGAACAAATCCTCTACTCCCTGGTCTGACAGATGGGAAATATCCACGATTACCCGCTGTTTTCGCAGTTCGCCTACCAGTGCGCGCCCCTGCCGCGTCAGCCCTTTTGACTGGTCTGTAACGGCACCGCAGGCATACTCATTTTCATAGTTCCATGTCAGCAGCGCAAACCGAATGCCAAGCTCCCGTATACGGTCCGCCATATTTCCCATAATGGAAATATCCTCCACTGACAAAAACGCTGCCGCCTTGTTTTCCTGCCGCGCTTTTTTCAAATCTTCGGCATCCTTGCACCATGCCAAATACGCAGACTGTTCCTGCATCAATGAAAGCGCTTTGTCATACAGACGGCTAAACGCCTGCTCCGGCTGTCCCGTTATAGCCTTTCTGTCTGCCCACAGCGCAAAAATCTGCGTATAGCTGTCCGCAAATTTCTGCACCCGCAGTAAATCCAGATTCCCTGTGTTTTCTCTCAAATCCTCATGCGGCGAGAGCATCGTTAACGTGTCTGCATGACAATCAAAATAATTCATAAGGTCACTCCAATACAAAACGCTGCACTATTCCCTGCAGGTGTTCCACCGAATCGCAGCAGTCTGAAACCATACCGTGTGTGGAACTGGTCTTTTCTACCATATCGCTTGTTTTCAGCGCAATATCCGCAATCCCGGCTGACGAATCGCCCACCGTATCGTTGATGCCGTTTACCGCAATGGCAATGGCTTCAATCGAAGTTGTCAGGTCCTCAACCGCGTCCCGCACGCTGTCCATACTCGTACGGAAAACATCCGCATCTTCCTGGTACTGTTCGCTGACCTGCTCAAACTCTTTGTACTCTTTGACAACCGTATTTTCCAAAAATCCATTTGTTTCCTGCAGACAGCCGGACATATGTGCGACTGCCCCGTTTACTTCCGTTACGATCTCATTTATATTGCGGATAGCTTTTGAAGTCTGTTCGGCAAGCGCGCCGATTTCGGTCGCGACAACCGCAAATCCGCGCCCTGCTTCCCCTGCCCTGGCCGCTTCAATGGACGCATTCAGCGCAAGCAGACTCGTTTGATCGGAAATTTCCATAATCGTCTGCGTCAGCTCATTGATTTTGGAAACCGCCCTGGAGTCTTCGATTGCTTCATCGGCTTTTTCTTTCACACTCTGGCACATTTCCATCGTCTTGGAAGTTGCTTCCACCGTCCTGGCCCTTAAATCCTGCGCGCGTTCCATAATTTCCCCGGATGTTTTTGCGCGGTCGGCCGCCATTTCATTCAGGCTTTCCGTACGGGTTTTAATCATGCTGACATTTTCATTAATCGTTACCGCCGTAGCCGCCGTCTCCTCCATGCCCGCAGCCAACTGTTCGCTCGTCGCTGAATTATCCGAACACATGCTGTCTACGGTATCGGTAACATTTTGTAAATCCTGTACGTTGGAATTAATCAAAGTACCGGCTTTTTCAATGTCACGCATCATTTCCCGCAGCGTTTCCCGCATCAGGCGGACTTCCTGCGCCATCTTGCCGGTTTCATCCTTGCGCCTGCACAGCGCGTCGATGTACGGATGCTTTTTGAAATTCAGCTCCACCGTATTTTTTATAATCGAATTTAAACGCACAATCGGCCTGCTGAGCAGTTTTCCAAAAAGAAAAGCCGCAAGAATACATACGAACATACTGGCTAAGGAAACCAGCCGCATAAAGGTAATGATTTCATTTACCGGCTTCATCATATCGGCGTCGTCCACCGATACAACGACTAGCATCTTACGTGAAGTAGCCGCATAAGCCGCGTGCTTTTGTTTCCCGTCTTCTTCGTAGGCGATCATGCCGTTTTTGACCATAACCCCTTTTTTGATCTGGCCGATAATCTGCTGAAGCTGCTTATTTTCCACTTTTTGGCCGATCCGATCCTTATCGGGGTGAAAGATGATTTCCCCTTCTTTATCTGCCATATAGCTGCTGCAGGATTCCAGACCCGCCATTTTGATTCCGCGCAGGATACTGGAATAAGTATTTTCATTCCGCTGTTCCGACGGCAGCGCGCTGACTGTTAACGCGGTACTGGCCGCCATACTTTGAATATACTGTTCATCAATCTGGCTTACCGTGTTTTTTACTTTAACCCTTACGCTTTCCACATTTGCAAGGATACAAACCAGTGCAGCCGCAATCACAATCAACGTAATTTTTAAAGAAATGGAATGCAGGAAAGATACCCTGTCCTTGTCTTTGACTTTCTGTTTTTCTTTTTGGGCTGCTGCCTGCGCCCGGCCGTTTTTCCTGCCTTTCCTCCGATCGTTTTCCTGTTCCATATCTTCTCCCCTCATGTGGTTTGCCGCCTCCTTTTTGCGTAATCAGATCTCAAACTTATCCATTAACTGTACCATTGATTCCACCTGCGCCTTTTGCTGCTCGCTGACAGCGGCTGTTTCCTGTGAAGTCGCCGAATTGTTATCCACAACAGCGGATACCTGGTCCAGGTTTGCCCGTACCTGATGCATCTGATTGACATTTTCCTGCAGCATATCGGCAATCTGATCCATCTTTTTCGTCGCAACGCCCGCGCCTTCCATGACCAGATCCATATTTTCCGCTGTTTCATCCGCAATCGCAATCCCGACATCCACCGCCGCCATGGCCGATTCAATCAGTTTGGTTGATTTTCCCGCGGCAAGCGAAGACTCTTCCGCCAGCTTCTTTACCTGGTCCGCTACAACCGCGAAGCCCTTTCCTGCTTCGCCCGCTCTTGCCGCTTCAATTGCCGCATTCAGCGACAGCAGGTTTGTCTGTGCCGCAATATCCTCAATCGTACCGATAATCGTACCGATCTGCTCCGAACATTTGCTGATCTCGCCTACCGCGGCCTTTAGCTGCTGCATCTTGTCATTGCCGCTTACGAGTGTTTTTGCCGCTTCATCCGCAATTTTTACAGACTCTTTGGCTTCCTGCATATTGCGCTCCATATTCCCTGTCATGATTTCAAACAACTGGACAAGATCCGATACCTGCCCTGCCTGGTCGGTGCTCCCTTCCGCCAGATCCGTAGCCGCATACGCAAGCTGTTCAGAGCCGCTGTCAATCTGTCCGGATACTTCACGCAGCGTCAACAGGGTTTCCCGCATTTTTTGTCCGATTTTGACGAAAGATTCCCGAATCTGGATAAAAACGCCGACATATTCCTGTTGCATTTGAATATTGTATTTTCCATTCCCCATCTGTTCCAGTACATCTGAGATTTCCTGCACCATGCCGGACATATTCTGCTTCATAAACGCAATCGAAGACACCATGCGCCCTACTTCGCTGTCATCCTCGTCTAGCGCAAGCGGCGTTTCAAAATCGCCCTGCGCAAGCTGCGTCATCTGGTCAGACACTTTTTCAATCGGCTCTAATAACTGTTTATCCGCAAATCGGATAATTTTAATAAATTCCCATACTATGTAAATAAAAGAAAGCATCAGCATGGTTTCCAAAACAAACTGCAGCACTTTCAAAAACTGCTGCCGCCCTTTTTTACGCGCGAGGATCTGATCGATCGTCGTATCCGTCATGTCATTGATGCGGTCCACATGATCCCCATAATCCTGGCTGAATACAAGATTTCTTGCCGTTTCAAAATCATTTCCGGTCTGAACCGCTTCAATTGCCTGCTCCTCCAACGGAACCAGCTCGGTTGATAAAGACGCTATTTCTTCCAGCTCGCTCCATTCTTTGTCCGAAAGGCCGCATCTTTCTAACGTCTCCAGCGCTTTATCCCGGTTCTGGTCTTCGTTTATTTCCCTGTAATAGGCTTCCCGGTATTTGTCTTCTCCTGTAACCGCGTAAGAACGCACCGCATAGGTAAGTGCCTTTGACCCAAGCCGGTACCGGTCCAGCGCCATTGCAGAATCAAGCTGCTTTGACTGTTCATTCGATAAAACGACACAGAATACCGCAAAAACAATCAGCAGAATAATGCCCGCCCCAACCGAAAAACAGGCCTGCTTTACCAGCCCTTTCAGACGTCTGCGCTGGCTGTTTTTACTAAGCTGCGTACGTTTCTCTTTGCGTATTTCTTTCTTGTTATCCATTTTCAGTCTTTCTCCCTTACTTAAACCCGTCTGTTATACACGTTTGCTGCCAAAACCCGCCACGTACCCCCACATGGATCCTGCCCGGGCTTTCGCATCATCCTCTGTTTTTTATTATACTCAAGACGGCGCAATGGGTCAAGTCGATAAAAATAAAAGTTAAAAAAAATAAAATTTGTGCAAAACAGCCAACTCCATCTTAGATTACATGAAAACGCGTCCATTTTCCGCTGAAAAACCGGATCGTGAACGCGATACTTCGGATCACCCAGTCCGCGAACATTCCAATCCACACCGCAATCGGCCCAAATCCCTGCATCCGGATCAAATAAACCGCCAGGAATACACGGCATCCCCACATAGATACCGTAGAAAGGAGCATAGAAAACCGCACATCCCCGGCTGCACGCATCCCATACGGCGGGATAAAAGACAGCACCCACGAAACCGGCCGTACGATCGTGATAAACACCGTCATCTCAAAACAAAGCCTGGCGCTTTCCGCTTCCATGCCGGCCAGAAAAAGCACCGGTTTTGTCGCTGCCAGCACAAGCAGGCTGCTTACAATAATCACCGCTTCCGATACGGCGGTCAATTTTACAATATAGTACCTGGCCTCTTCGACCCTGCCCGCACCCATACATTGGCCGATAACCGTCATCAATCCAATGCCGATGCTCATAGCGGCTACGACGCTTACATTTTCCAAAATGCTGGTCATCGCCTGCGCCGCAATAGCGGCTGTCCCAAGCGTGGAAACACTGGACTGGATGGCCAGTTTGCCAAACTGGAACATCCCATTTTCAATTCCGGTCGGAATCCCTATTTTTAAAACCGTTGTAATTAACGGCAAATCCGGCCGGATTTTAAGATACCCGGAAATGACAATCGGCTGCCTCGGCCTGCGCAGGCCATAAAACAAAACAACCGCGCAAAAAAAACGCGCCAGCAGCGTAGACAGCGCCGCGCCCGCTACCCCCATTCCGCATCCAAAAATAAACACGGCGTTTCCAAAAATATTCAGGACATTGGAAGCCACCGATACCAGCATCGGAAAACGGCTTTCCCCTCCCGCACGGTAAAAAGCCGACCCCGCGTTAAACAAGGCGATAAACGGAAAAGAAGCAGCCGTAATCCAAAAATACAACACAGAAGCCTCCATCACATCCAGCTCCACTTTCCCAAAAATAAGCCACAAAAGCGGATGGCAGAATACCATGCACAAAATCATCAACGATACGGAAATCGCGGCGACCGCAAGCGTCACCTGTTTTGCCGCGCGGCTGCTGCCCGCCGCGTCTTTTCGACCCAAATACTGCGCGCAGATAATCGCACCTCCGGATGCCAGCGCCGCAAACACCTGGATCACCAGCACATTGATCGAATCAACCAGTGATACCGCGGAGATCGCCGCGCTCCCAACCTGGCTGACCATCATGGTATCCGCCATTCCGATAAAGGAATTTAAAAACTGTTCGATCATAATAGGAATTAAAAGCGTGCGCAGATCACTGTTTTTAAACAACACATTCGATTTGTCAATTTTAGATTTATCATAGAACCGCAGGCTGGCATGTGCCACGAATATTCCCCCTCCCTTTTTAATTCCATTTCGCAACAAAGGAACTGTAAAGAAATAATAAGAAAAGTATACCGGGGGATACAAAGATTGTCAACTCTCCATGCTAATCTTTGCATGCTTTCCAACTAGTACATCATTCATTAAATATTGCATCGTTTCACCGGTCTATTTTTTCGATCGCACACAGCAAAAACCAAAAATGTACCGGTGACCACCTCAAATTTTTACCTTGTCAGCCATCCATCTGCTGTCTGTTTTGCATTTCTATGTAGGGTATGTAATGTAGAGCCAGAGAAAACCAGCCGGATGAGGGACGCAGGTCCGGCTTGCGGCGACGTTGGAAGAATGGTTAGAAGCCCTTAGTATTCTGCCCGGTTACCTAAGGGGCGAAGCCAAGCGGCGCCTTTAGCTGCTGGCATAAGCCAGGGCGAATTAGGCGCCGCGACCGGGCAGGCCGTCACGTAAATGCAGAATGCTTAGGGATTCTTACCATTCTGGAGCCGGAGCCGCAAGCCAGGCCTGCGTCCCTCATCCGGCGTCCCCGCAGCCAAAATACAACTTACCTGAACGGATACAATTTAGATCCATCACATCAGTCCCAGCCTGGCGCAGACGCAACCACTTCCATCTGTCCCTGCAGTTTCACGCCGCCATACCCAAAAGGAAGAATCAAATGATCCCCTTTTGCAAGCGCATGCCCATTGATCATGCCGCCCCCTTCGATCACTGTCAGATTCAAAAACGCCCAGGATTGTTCAAAATAATAAATCCCGTTTACATTTAATTTGTACACTCTGTAATAGGGACAGCTTATCAGTTCCTGCCATTCATTCTCTGCCAAAGACGCCGTATGCATGACACTGTCTTGCACACGTTTCGCCGGAACGGTTATGACATCCAAACTCTGCGCGACATGGAGCTGCCTTGGCTTTCCATCCATCAAACGCCCATAATCATACACACGGTATGTCACATCACTGCTTTGCTGTGTTTCCAAAAGCAGGCAGCCAGCCGTAATCGCATGAACGGTTCCCGGATCAATCTGGATGAAATCCCCCTTTTGAATCGGGATCCGACGGATAAACGCATCCCATTTTCCCCCGTAAATCAAATCAGACAACTCTTCTTTGGAACGTGCATGGTGGCCGACGACCAGTTCGGCATCCTTTGGGCAGTCCATAATATACCAGCATTCCGTTTTTCCAAGCGAACCGTTTTCATGCGCGGCTGCGTAAGCGTCATCGGGATGAACCTGAATACTTAAATCGTCTTTTGCATCAATAATTTTGACCAGAAGCGGAAACTGCTCCATGGGCAGGTTTCCAAACAGGCCGCGCTGCTCGTTCCAGAGCACAGACAGTTTTTTTCCGGCAAAGGCCCCTTCTTTTACCGTGCAGTCTCCATTTGGATGCGCCGATATGCCCCAGCACTCCCCGGTATGGCCGGATGGTATCGCATAACCAAACTCTGTACCAAGTCGGCTGCCGCCCCAAATATTTTGTTTTAATACCGGTTCCAAAAACAAAATCGGCGGGTGGCCTGCATTTTCTTGATTTAATACTTGCGGCATTAAAATCCCTTCTTTCTTTATTTTTATTTTGTTCCTTTTTAAAATCTCTATAAAATCTCTATTTGCAACTGTTCCGATCCCGTTGCGGCTAAACGGACGCAGCATAAAGACCGCGTAACCGGCCCTGCGGCGGCTTTTTAGCATCTGCATACCTGTCCCCGCGCCGTTTCATCATGCGTAATCCGGACTTGACACAAGCAGGGAAGCCAGGTAAAACGGTATGGCTGATTCCTGTCCCTTCGCCATTGGCAAAACCGTAACCGCGACCGTATGCTTTTGGTTACTGCCATGATACAGCAATGTTTCCAGATAAAGACAATCGCCCCAGTCCTCGTCAAAATTTCCATCCAGCAATACCGCCGCGTCTTCGTCGCCGTCTATGACCGCTTTTGCAGACAGCGCTAGCCCGTTTACCAACTTTCGATATTGGACGGCAATCTCAGACGCCTTAACTTCAAATACAATTGTAGCACCCGCGCGCGCTGCTGTCCAGCCATGTTTAAACACATCCCATAGTCCCTGCCGCGGCCGCGTATCTATCCAAAAACCATCCAGAACAGACGGCTGTCTGTCATTACAGATACGAACCGCGGACAAATAGGAAACAGCCGTCAACGGGCGCGGCAGCGTATGGATATCATGCTGCCCGCATCCCCTTGCCGCGCTGCAATTGACGGGCCCGCTTTCCTCCAATATTTTCTGCAAAAAATAAATGATCACTTCAGAAACCAGCCGGTGTCCGTTATCATTTGGGTGCAGGCCATCCGGAGAGATCCCGCGTTCTGAAATCCCGCCGTCCCGAATCTTAGGATAAACAGAACTTTGCATACTGACACTCGGAATCTGATAATGGCGCGCTACTTTTGCATGCTGCGCCTGCGCATTCAAACCATTGCGGTAACATACCTGATGTATAATAAAAACAGCGGGATCACAGGGATCCGAAAGGATCCGCCGAATCAGGCTTTCGTACGTTTCCAGAAAAAACGGGGAATCTTCATCATTCACACTAAATTCCACAGCCACAAAATCCGGCTCATAACACAGCACATCGCTGTATACCCGCGCACAGCCGAACTGCGACGTCGTACCGCCAATTCCGGCATTGATATAGACAAAAGATGCTTTCGGAAAGGTCTCCTGCCACCATGCAAATACTCTTGCCGCGAAACAACATGCCGCACACGAAGCAAGGCTCCCCTGTGTAATCGAACCGCCGATAAAAGCGATTTTCAACATCTCCCCCTGCCGGGCGCGTGCAAACAGCCGCTGCAGCCGCGCATAATTTCCATAATTGGAAATGCCGGACGCTAGGTCGATTCCTTCTTTTGTAATTCGGTTAACCATTAAAATTTACTTTCTCCTCCTTTTCAAAGTTACATTTTGGCGGCGCGGACGCTTGGAGAGGCGGTTTGTCTGGTTTGGCGGTGGCATTCCAGAATGTTAAGAATGCCTAAGCATTCTGCATTTACGTACCACAATGCCCCGGTCGCAGCACCTAGTACATCAATCATTAAATATCTCATAGTTTCACTTGTCTATTCTTCCGATAGCACATGCCAAAAATCCTCAATGTACCCCAGTACACCTCCGGTTTTTGCCATGCACTCTCGAAAAAATATCCTGCGTGAACCTATGAGATATTTAATGACCGATGTACTGTTCGCCCTGGCGAAACGCCAGAAGCTAAAGGTGCTGCTTGGCTGCGCCCCTAGGTAATCTAGCAGAATGCTAAGGCATTCTAAACATTCTTCCAAAGCCACCGCCAAACCAGACAAACCGCCTCTCCAAGCTGACTTTCGCAGGCATTACGACTACAATATTTCTTTGATAACCATATACTTAGGAACTGTCCCAAAGGATCCGTTTTGTATATGCATCGAAACACAGTTCCTGGATAAAACAGATAGTAATTTAATTTGGCATCATCAACCTATGCTTTTTAAAAAAGGCATTCATAATTCCGTATCGGAAACAGCATTAAATAGAAATAATTATATTAAAATATAATTTATTAAACAAAGCATTTGGCTGGAAATATACGGATGAAACCTTGGCAAACGGAACAAAAATTTTGCCATTTTGTGCAGGAAATTGTTTGTAAGTGCCTAACAATTCTAGCTCTTACAAGAAATATCCATTTTTCAAAACAAACTTTAATGTTACAAAACCGCCCTAATACCTGAACCCGATTCACAATCAGCCGGAAACGGGAAGCAGGACCCTGCGGCTGTGACTGCTAAGGAACGTTAGAAACTCTTAGTATTCTGCCCGTAACCTAGGATTTTCAGGCCGGATGCCTGAAAAAGGGCCTGTCCGCCATGGAAGGCGGGTACAGGCCCGGTCCGCAAACAGCCGGAACCTAAATGCAGAATACTTAGAGTTTCTTACGTCCCGCAGCGTCACAGCCGCAGGGTCCTGCTTCCCGTTTCCGGCGTCCGGGAGGCCGAAACATATATCTCCCATAGACCAGGACTAGGACTCCCCCGCCATCCCCGTACATCGTCGCATCAGCATCGTATTTAAATATGCCCCTGCCCCAAACCCCGCAACCAAATAGACAGGCACGGCAAGCGCCAAAAAAAAGCCCCCAAACCAAAAACAAAGAGCCGGAATGGCATTCACAATCATCATAACCAATGTATAAGGCAGGTTTCGAACCGCAAGCAAAAAGCTTTCCCTTACTGCCTCCCGAACCGTCCTGCCCTTATAAACCGCTGCCGGAAACAGATAACTGGAAACCATCATCCACAGCAAAAACAGACAGCCCAATACCATCCCAATAATATGCCAAAACCAGTGATTTTCCGCTCTTGTGACAAACATCAGATCAAATATAAGCAGGCATCCCGTCAAAAACTGGGCCAGCCACGCAGACAAACTGTTTTTTAAACAAGCCTGAAATTCCCAAAAAAAGCAGCGTAACGCAGAATTCATGCTGCCTTCTTGCATTTTGCGCAGGGCCGCGTATTTTGCGGCCATGGATGCCCCGGCTGTCACAACCGGGAGGGAACAAAGGATAAACAGAATGTTTACAATCGCTACATCTGCTAATCCTCCCATAAATGCGAAAAACGGATTATTGCTATCAAATTTATTGCTTTCCATTCTGTTCTCCTCTCTTTTCGTTCGAAATGGTAGGTCTGCTGCTTATTTTTACAACTGCAAACTGTATTTCAAAAACTGCGCCGCGGCGTCTGTATGCCTGATCTGTGCCGGAAACACAAGAAGATACGGATCTGTTTTATCTTGTTTTAATTTATTTGCTATATGCAGGCCATCCGCGCAGATCCCTGCGCAGGTTTCCCCGTCCCAAAACAGGCTTGCCGCCGGAAGCTCTGCGGCCGCGGGCAATAGGTCTATGGGATCGGCATATTCCCCGCCCTGCCTTTTGCAGTACGCATAAAAGCTCTTTGGAATGACCATCGCATCGATTCCGCCGCATGACCAATTGAAGAAAAACTTCTCATAGGAACTTTCGTTTACCCCGTCCAGCCTGACGTCATCATAAGACAGCAAATAGTCGGAATCTACCTGGATCCTTTTTTCCCGGATACCGGATGCCGCCGCAAATTCTTTGCAGATTTCGCGGTCCCTTTTATAATTGATATCCTGATTTACCAAAACCAACGAAAATTCCACCATCTTTTTGCCCCATGTAATATGGTAAATGCCAAGGAGCAAAATCCCCAGCGCAAGCACGCTCAGCAAAATATGGTACCAATAATAATTCAGCACATATTCCGCTTTCTGCCCCAGGCCCATATCTTTTGTTTTGATTCGGATATCTTCTACCCATTCCCTGATCATCGTATCTTGGCCCTGCCTTTTTTATTCGTCAGCCTGCTGTTTGGCTTTCTGTTCGTTTAACAGTTCCAGATTCTTTCCGATCAGTTCAAAACGCTGCTTTACACAGTCCGCGGAACGAAGCGGATCTTTTGGTGTTTGGAACAGGTAGTCTTCCAGCTTGTCAATCGTTGTAGCCGCCACATGTATTCTAGTGTCACAGGATGCGTAATAAATGTATACATCCCCGTTTTCCCGGGCAATCGCACCGTTCGTAAATATGACGTTGGATACGTCCCCGACGCGTTCCGCGCCAAACGGTACGAGGAAGACGCCGGACGGCTGCGCTACGACACGGGACGGATCCTCCAGGTCCGTACCGAACGCATACAGCACATACCGTAAACCCGCCGCCGTATTACGGACGCCATGCGCGATATGGATCCAGCATTTCCTGCCGCGGATCGGTACCGCCCCGGCCCCGTTTTTGGCCTCGGTCAGCGTATGGTAAATCCGGCGGCTGATGATCTTTTCCTCATCAATGACCGCGTGCGTGATGTCCTCACACAAGCCAAACCCAATCCCGCCGCCGCTCCCGGTTTCGATAAAACCGTCCATAGGCCGTGTATAAAACGCGTACTTTCCATCCACAAATTCCGGATGCAGCGCTACGTTGCGCTGCTGCGGGGACCGCAGGGTCTTTAGATTGTCCAGGCGCTCCCAGGTCACAAGATCTTTGGTGCGCACAATGCCCGCCTGCGCGACCGCGGCCGATAGATCCGGGTTTTCGCTGTCCTTGCTTTCAGAACAGAATATACCGTAAATATATCCGTCCGCATGTCTGGTCAGGCGCATATCATAGACATTTGTTTCCTGCGGGCATGTATCCGGCAGTGCAACCGGGTAATCCCAAAAACGGAACCCGTCGACGCCGCTTTCGCTTTCCGCGACGGCAAAAAACGATTTCCGGTCATTTCCCTCTACCCTTACGACCAGATAATACTTGCCGTCCATCGCAATCGCACCGGCATTCATAACCGCGTTTATCCCAAGCCGCTCCATAAAATACGGATTTGTTTCTTCGTTTAAATCATACCTCCAGTGCAGCGGCGCATGGTCCCTGGTTAATACCGGATCCCGGTAACGGTCGTAGATGCCGTTGTAAAAATCCGTTTTTTCATTTTTGCGGGTAAGCAATGCTTCCTGTTTCCTTTGTTCCACGTAATATCTGTTATGTATCACTGTCCCATCCTCCTGATTACTTCGATGCACATCCGTCCGTTATGGTATGGGCATTTCCACGGCTCCACAATCGGCTTTTCCAGCGGCTTCCCATATTCGTCTACCGCCCAAAACCACTCGGAGCCATCCCGCTTGTCAATCAAATGGTTTTGAATATATGTCCATACCGCCCGCGCAGCGTCCAGCCATTTTTCGCGCAGCGCGGCATTTTGGCATTTCTGCCATGCATTGATAAATCCTACAACGGTTTCCGCCTGCACCCACCATACCCGGGTCGGATCCGGCACGCCGCGTTCCGCTTCGTTTAACAGCGAATGCCCGTCAAATGCGCGTTCATATATATTTTCGGTAATCTGCGCCGTAATCGGGGCAATTTTTGCCGTGTACGCCGCATCATCCAGTACGGAAAGTCCCCGGTCAATCAGCCATGCGGCTTCGATATCATGCCCGTACGAATACAAATCCAGCAGCGTATTCCAGTTCTTGTCAAAAAACACTTCCTGCCTGCCGAGCGCCGGATTGTAGACCCGGTCCGCAAAAAGGTCCAGCATAAAACGCAGGCGCGCGCCTGTTTTTTCATCCGGGCTGACCCGGTACAGCTCGGTATACGCTTCAAATACATGCAGCAGCGTATTCATGGTTTTCTCTGCCAGCACGCCGTTTTCGGACAGCTTATCATTGTCCCGCGGCTGAAACGAACGATCAAATGATTCGAGATACCCGTACGCATCGGCACATTTTTCTTCGATTAGATCCCGGATCTGTTTTGCCAGCGCAAGCGCCTGCGGATCCGTTGCGGCATCATAATAGGAAGAAAGCGCATAAATGGTAAATGCCTGGTTGTAGGTATGTTTTGCCGGATCCAGCACCTTTCCGTCATAAGCCAGCGACCAGTATACACCGCCATAGTCCCGGTCGATCCCATGTTCCGTTAAAAAGCGGTAGGCATGGTCTGCCGCTTTTCGCAAGTCCTCTCTGCCAAGCAGCAGATCGGCATTGGAAAAAAACCATAAGATCCTGCTGTTTAAAATACAGCCTTTTTCATACGTTGGATCCACGTCCAGACCATACCCCATATACCCATAATAACCGCCGTTTGTTTCGTCTTTCAGCCCTTCCCAAAATGGGATCAGCTTCTGGATCAGATGTTCTCTGATTTCATTTACAAATTGTTCCATTGCCCTTTACCTTATTCCAATCTCCGTATCCGCTTCCCTTGTTACGCTATGTTCCTTTATATAATCGGTCACCGCGTCCACAGTCGTAAACGCAAGCCCTACATAGGTATCCGCCGCGCCGTAATAAATCGCGATTCTGCCCGTTTCAGCATCATGGATGGTCGCGCATGGGAATGTTACGTTCGGCACAAATCCCCGTTCCTCATACCATTCCTCCGGCGTCAGCAGGAAATTTTCACAGCGGTATTTCACAACCGACGGGTTTTCGATATCCAAAATCGCACCGCCGATGCTGTATACATAACCGTTGCACGTCCCGGTTACCCCATGATAAAATAACAGCCAGCCTTCGCTTGTTTCAATCGGAGCCGCGCCGCCGCCGATTTTAAGCATTTCCCACCATTCGCTGCTCTTGCCCATTACATGGCGGTGTCTGCCCCAATAGACCAGATCCGGGCTTTCCGAAATAAAAATATCCCCAAACGGCGTATGGCCGCTGTCGCTCGGGCGGGAGAGCATCACAAAATTTCCGTTTATTTTTCTCGGAAACAGCACCGCGTTCCTGTTAAATGGAAGGAACGGGTTTTCCAGCCTTACAAATGTCTGAAAATCCGTAGTCTTTGCCATGCCGATCGATGCCCCGTAAAAATCCTGGCACCACATCATATAATACGTATCCTCTATTTTGACCAGGCGCGGATCATAGGCATACACCGGCATACACGCTTCCCCCGCCTCGTTTACAAACTGGATTTTCTCCTCGTCAAATCCCCAATGGATGGCATCTTTACTTCTGCCAAGATAGATGTATGGGACGCCGTTTGTCTGTTCCGCGCGGAATACCCCGATAAACGCGTCCCCATATGGTATGACCGCGCTGTTAAAAATACGCGCTACTTCTTTAGACGGATTTCTGCCGATAATCGGATTTTCACTGTAACGCCATACCGGCGCTCCGTTACCAGGCTTGGTACACGCCTGCCATGGCATATGCGGTACCGTTTGCCCTATTATTTTTACTTTGCTCATTGTTTTCCCTTGCGGCGAATGCCTGCCGCCCGTTTTATTTGTATCATTTGTATATCTGCTGCTTGGGATCCGGCAGGCATTCCGCGTTCCTTTCTATTTATGAAATTGTTTTCGATTTAAATGTTTTTATGACTTTGCTTCAAAACGGTATCATGCATGTTCTGCTTTTATCCTTTTACAGCGCCGGACGCCATGCCGCTGTATACCTGCTTCTGGAATACAAGGAAGAACACCAGAATCGGGATAATCGTAATCAGCACGCCCGCGCAGATATAATTGTACTGGTTTCCATAAGGCCCGGTAAATGTATACAGCGCTGTGGAAATCGTTTTCAGTTCCGGAAGCTGCAGATACAGGTTGGACGCGTAATATTCATTGTATACGCTTACACCCTTTAATACAAGCGAAGTCATAATCGCCGGCTTCAGCAGCGGGAACAAAATCCTGAAAAATACGCCGAAATAGGTACAGCCATCCATGATCGCCGATTCATCCAGCGAAGTCGACAAGTTTTCAAAAAACTGCAGGAAAATATAAATCGAGATAATATCCGTACCCATCAGCACAATCATGTAACCGTATAAATGGTTGATAAATCCAAGGCTCTGCATAATCTCATAAATCGTAACCTGCATCGCGATCCCAGGAAGCAGGGAAGCAAACAGGAATAGGTTTTCAACCGCTCCCCTGCCCGGGAATTTAAAGCGGTTTAACACATAGGCTAACATCGAGCCTGTAAATACGGAAACAATCAGTACGACGACAAGGACGACCGCTGTATTCAGAAAGCAGCGCGCCATATTTGCCTGTTCCCATGCAATTTTAAAATTCTCAAAGTACACAAAAGAGGACGGCAGATCCAAAACCGAAGAAGCCGCATATTCCTCATTGGACTTAAACGCTGCCAGCACACAGACGACAACCGGAACAAGCGCGATAACCGAAGCCGCAATCAGCATCACATATTTAAAGATATCAAAAATAACGCCGCCTATACTTCTTTTTACTTTCATCAGGCTTTGCCCCCTTTCTCCCGTTTCTTACGTGCCGCTGCCGCAGCCTTGGATTTATCTTCTGTCCCGTCGTTAAACGCATATTTAAAGAACAGTTTCTGCCCTACAGTAAACACGATGATAATAAATAACAGGATAATCGCCATCGCGCATGCCAGCCCTACCCTCTGGTTTTCGTGCGCCAGACGGTTCATAATTACGAAATACGTACCGGTTCCGGCCATACCGTTTGTAATAACGTACGGCGGCTCAAACGCGCTTAAACATCCGCTGACACAAAGGATAATATTTAATACGATAATCGACTTAATACTCGGTAAAATAATATATTTAAACTGGTGCCAGCGGTTCGCGCCGTCTAAGGATGCCGCTTCATATAATTCCTTATCGACAGACATCATCGCGCCTAAAAACAGGACCACATTTTGCCCGGTGTAGCGCCATACGCTCGTCGCGGCAAGGGAAATGTTATTAATGCTCTGATCCTGCAGCCACATCGGGATGCGTTCCGCATCCATGCCAAACATCTGTAAAAGCGTATCCAGCACAAACCCCCTGGCATAAAAGAACTTGAAAATAAAACCAATCGCAATGCCGCAGATTAAATATGGAAAAAACAGAGTAGCTTTAAAGAACGATTCCCCCTTTACCTTAAATACCATCAGCGTTGCAAAAAACAGCGCCAAAGCAAGCTGTACCACACCGCCGCCCATATAATATAAGCTGACCAGCAGGGACGAGAATACGCCGTCGCGGCCAAATACTTCTTTATAATTATCCAGCCCCACAAAGTCCCTGCCGCCCAAATATTTCATATCAAAAAAGCTGAACTGCACCATTTTCGCAAACGGAATGTAAGTAAAAACGAGCAGCAGTAAAAGCGGCAGAAACATAAATGTGACAACGACCAGCCTTTTTTGAATTTTCCCGCTGCTGATCCATTGTTTAAAGGAGCGTTTTTGCGTAGTTTCCATAGCATGATCCATAGTGATCTCCTTTCTGTATCCGCGGATACCGCATCAACTGGTTATTTTACTTCTACCTCAAAGCTTTCCTGTGCGTCTGTCCATTTCTGGTTCCATTCCACCATCATATCATCCAATGACTTTTTGCCGTACAAAGCGGCTTCCACAAGCTCACTGACCGGATAATCGCCGCTTAAAACCTCGGCTTTCATACGGATATCGTCATACAGGCTTTCTTCGCCCGCGGCCGCCGGCTGGTCTGCCAGCATTTCTACCCCTTCCAAATCCGACAGGGATTCCGGAAGCGGGGCGCTCTTTAATGCCGGGATACTTCCCTCATCCACAAAGATCGGGGATTCTTCCACCAGCCATTTCACATACAGCATAGCTGCTATCTGGTTATCCGCAGACGCCTTATTATTGATGGCGTATGCATAATTGCCGCCAGACGATACATACTGTTTGCCTTTTATGCTGATCGGGAACGGCATATAGCCGATATCATCCGGTGTTTCCCCTGCGCCTCGAAACTGCTCGATACACCACGAACTAAGTACCATAGATGCAATTTCCCCGTTGTTAATCCTTACCTTGGACGTTTCCCAGTCGCTTGAAAGCGGATCCTCTTCCACATACTTATTGGCAACCGCGTGATACAGGGTGTAAAAGACAGCATACGGGCCGCTGTTTTCTTCATTCTTTGTATACGGCTCGCTCTGATGGAGCAGCTTGTTGTTTTTGTAATCGGGGTCCCCGGTGCAGGCAATGCCTACGTAATCATTCCATGCGCCCATCGGCCAGCCTGCGGAAAAGTTTGTATACAGCGGGATCGCGCTTGTATTTTCCTTAATCAGCTTTAATGCTTCCAAAAACTCATCCGGTGTCTTAGGCGTCACAACATTGCCGTCTTTGTCTTCCTTGAGCGCGCCCGCTTCTTTCCAAATGCGTTTATTATAAGCCACGCCGCCTGCCGTACCGCCGTTTGGGATTCCATAAACCGTATTGTCAAACGTCTTATCCGTTACAAAATTATAGATTCCGTCTAATGTCTGAAAATCACCCAGCGGCGTAAAAAAATCACCCATTTCACTTTTTTCACAAGTCGACGGGATAAAGCAGATATCACCCCAGTCGCCGTTCGGCAGACGCAGCGTTAAAGATTCTTCATAGTCGGTAATCGCTTCGTATGTAACCTTGATATTCGGATATTCTTTCATAAACGCGTCCGCGTATTCTTTATACTTTGTATCTACAATATCCGTCCTGTTTGTCAGGATCTTAATATCCGCCTTTAAGTCCTTGTAATCCTCCTTGTTTATTTTGTCAATCGTAGGAATATCTTTCTTGGTACTTTCCTCTCCGTTTCCGCTGCCAGCGTCTTCACTTCCGCATGCCGCCATAGATAACGCCATTGCCGATGCCAAAAATAAACTTACCCACTTCTTTTTCATTACTATTTCCTCCTTTTTTATAAGCTTTTTAGCTTATTTTTAAGTTAATTAAATTTTATCATATTTTTATATTTTTTCAATCTTTTTTATACAGTATCAACATTTTCGTTCCTTTTCCTTATTTTTCCTCGTTGGTTTTGTGAAAAAAGTACAAAAAACGTCCATTATATTGCTTAAATTATTTTTTAATCATATATTTATTTTAATTT
>CAJUIH010000066.1 GCA_910586045.1 uncultured Eubacterium sp. | reverse complement strand
GGTTCTGTCAATACTTTGGGTGAAATTTTAAGTATCAAACTGCTTAAAACCGTAACAGTTCCGATAAGGTACGGATCGACGCCAGCATAAAACAAGAAGCTTCCGCTCTTTTCAGCCAGCTCGGACTGGATATGTCCAGTGCAGTAAATATGTTCCTGCATCCATGCGTCCTTCGCTGCGGACTTCCTTTTGCCGTGGAGATGCCAGCGTACAACCAGAAAACCCTTGCTGCTATGGCAGAAGCCCGCCGTATTTCCCGCGATCCTGATGTCAAAGGACATTCCAGTATGGAAGATTTAAAAGAGGCTCTTGATGATTGATGGATCAGGTCAAGTTTACCACAGCCTATAAAAAGGCTTAAAAGCTCATGAAAAAACGTGGATACAGACAGCCAAAAATACCCTGCAGTACACCTGCAGGGTATTTTTCCTCCATTGAGCCAAACAGTCCTATCCAAACACGCTCATCATCTGTGCCACCAGCAGGCCGCCGCCGGTTCCTACTACATACCCGAGCAGCGCCATAATAATGCCTACCGGCACCAGCGCGCTGGAATACGTACCCGCAAGCACCGGAGCGGTAGCCGTACCGCCGATATTGGCAAGCGACGCGACACAGCACGTAAAAATATCCATTTTCAGCACTTTGGCCAAAATAATCATGATTACTACATGGAATACCAAAATAAACAGGCCCGACAGCAGCCACATCGGCGCGTTGCCCATGCTGGCCAAGTCTGCGCGGGACGCGATAAAGGCTACGACAATATAGAGCATGACATTGGAAATCTCTTCTGTCCCTTTCAGTTTTCCAAACGGTGTCAGCGCCATCAAAACGCCCGCTACGGTTACGATTAAAACCGTCCAGGTCGCTTTATCAAAAAACGGAAGCGACGCGTTAATGATTGTCCCCAGTTCCTGGCTCACCGCCGATACCAGCAGGCCGGAACCAAGAAGAATCGCAATATTCTGCCATGTCAGCGGCTGTGTATTTGCCTTTGCCTCCGCTTCCAATGCAGCGCCTACCTCGTCGATCAGACGGGTATCCGCTTTTGTCCATTTATTAAATGCTTCCGCACGGCCGATCGCCCACAGCAGGAACATCACATAGAGCGTCGCGCAAATCGAATCCATTACTAACGCATACGCCATGGTAGCCTCGTCTACATGGAGGGCCGCCTGGATCGCCAGCATGTTTCCGCCGCCGCCCATCCAGCTTCCGCACAGGGCGCCCAGCGCTTTCCACGCGCCCTCGCCCAGGCTGCCGTGAAATATGGCATACGAAATGACAAAGCCTGCGCCGATGGAAATGGTTGCGGCAAAAAAACCAATCAGCATTTTTGGTCCCAGCTTGATAATCTTTTTTAAATCACAGCGCAAAAGCATAATAAACAGCATTGCGTATAGCAGCGGGTTTTTCATCGCATTGTACGTATCATTGGTCGCTTCCAGGTCCCATACCCGGATCGTACACAAGATCATCAGGCCGAGATAAATCAGCACAATCGGCGGTGCAAAGTTAAAGAACACCTTTGCCTTTGGCCCCTTGAAAATTTTGGGCAGATTAATTAATATGGCCGCAATGAAAACCAATGCCGCGATATACATAAATCCGTCTTGAATCATAGGTCTTATCCTCCTTGGTTTTCTGATTTTTGTTGCTGTCGGTCATCGTAAATTTTCCAGTACCTTAATTAAATATTTCCAACTTCTGCGCACCGATGCCACATCCATGCTTTCCTTTGGCGTATGCACGTCGGACAAGGTCGGCCCAAAGGAAACCATATCAATGTCCATAATTTTTCCCGCCAGGATCCCGCATTCCAAGCCCGCGTGGATCGCCGTTACTTCCGGCGCCTTGTTATATACTTCCTCAAACGTACGAATCATGGTTTCACGCAGTTTAGACTTGATCCGGTACTCCCATGCCGGATAATCGGACTGCATCACTACGCTTCCGCCAAGATATTCGACAAACGCGGTTACCCGCTCTAAAAGAAGCTGATTTCCGCTGGCTGTATTGCTGCGGATTAAATAGCGAAGCTGCACATGGCCGGACTCCGTGCGCAATGTACCAAGATTCAGCGAAGTCTGCACCATGCCCTCGATCTCCGGGCTCATTTTCTGCATTCCGTCCGGAATCTGCTGCAGGGCGAAGATCAGGCGTCTGGAACTCTCCTGGTCCATGCACTGTTCGGGCATATTCGTCGGTTTTGCGGTAATCAAAAGCTCCGGTTCTGTCGTTGACAATTCATGATGCATCAAAATTAAAAATTCTTTTACGCTGTACTCTAGCATATGCGCCTGGTTCAAAGGCACGCAGACGGTTGCCTGGGCAGTCTTTGGGATCGCGTTTTCCTTGCCGCCGCCGGAAGCGCACACCAAAGACAGCGTACAGGCACGGCTGGCGCTCGCCAATACATTTCCAAGCAGTTTGACGGCATTTTCCCGCTGTTTGTGGATCTCCACACCCGAATGCCCGCCGAGCAGCCTGCTTACTTCGATCCGGTACGCGCAGCCCAAAGCCCGGTTCGTACGCTCTACGCTAAACGGAATCGAACAATGCGCCCGTACGCCGCCGGCGCAGCTTACGCACAGCACGCCCTCTTCCTCCGAATCCATGTTAATCAGCCTTTTGGCTGTAAGGTCACCCGCATCCAACGCCCTGGCTCCCAGCATGCCGATTTCTTCATCACTTGTAAACAGTGCCTCAATCGGCGGATGCGCGATCGTATCGGACGCCAAAACCGCCAGTATATAGGCGACGGCAATCCCGTTATCGCCTCCGAGCGTCGTCCCCCTTGCCCATACGGTAACACCGTCCGTGCAAAGCTCCAGCCCGTCTTTTTCCATATCCAGCCCGCAGCCTTCTTCCTTTTCACAGACCATATCCAGATGCGCCTGCAAAATAACCGGATCACTGCGTTCATAGCCGGGCGTCCCCTCTGCAAATAAAATCACATTATTTGCCTTATCCCGTCTTGCCCGCAGTCCGTTTTCACTGGCAAACTCCATACAATATTCCGCAATCTGGTCCGTATTACCCGACCCGCGCGGAATGGAGGCCAGTTTCTGGAAATAATAAAATACTTCTTTTGGTGATAATTCACATACTAACATAGTTACCCCCCTGACAAACTTCAACAACACATACAGTTTACTATAACAGACGGACATTGTCAAAAGCAAAAACTGCATATTTTTCCTTTTGGTTTGCCAGGGAGTAACCGTTCTGATAAGGTGTTACATTTTGGCTTGCCGGACGCTGGGAGAGACGGTTTGCCCGGCTTTGTGGCGGCCCTCCAGAATGCCAATTGACCCACTAAAGGGCGAAGCCAAGCGGCGACTTTAGCTGCTGGCGAAAGCCAGGGCGAATTAGGCGCCGCGACCGGGCAGGCCGTTGCGTAAATGCAGAATGCTTAGGGATTCTTAGCATTCTGGAGGGCCGCCACAAAGCCGGGCAAACCGTCTCTCCCAGCGTTTGGCAAGCGAAAATGTAACATTTGATTGGAACTGTTACGCCAGGTAATCCGTGCAAATAAAAAATTCCCCGAATGGGCATCGCCCGGCCGGGGAATTTTACATTGTATTATTCTGTCAGTGTATGTTTGTGCTTGACCACCCATTAAGCCGCTTTTTCTTTTGCGATTTCAGCCAGCTTTGCAAACGCTGACGCATCATTGACTGCCAATTCTGCCAGCATTTTGCGGTTTAAGTCGATATTTGCAAGTTTCAAACCATACATGAACCGGCTGTAAGAAATACCGTTCATCCTGGCTGCCGCGTTGATACGCGCAATCCACAGTCTGCGGAACTCCCGTTTGCGTTCTTTGCGCCCACGGTAAGAGCTGGTCAGCGCCCGCATAACGGACTGCTTTGCGACACGGTACTGCTTTGAACGGGCGCCGCGGTATCCTTTCGCCAGTTTTAATATTTTTTTATGTTTTTTCTTGGCATTTAAGCCGCCTTTGATTCTTGCCATATCTGATCTCCTCCTTACATGTATGGTAAAATCTGCTTCATTGTCTTAATATTGGTATTGTCCACAACGGTCGGCTTTCTAAGATTCCTCTTTGTTTTCGGGGACTTTTTAGTCAGGATATGCCGCTTATATGCCTTATTCCTTTTTAGCTTCCCGGAACCCGTTACCTTAAAACGCTTTGCTGCTGCTCTTTTGGTTTTCATTTTTGGCATTGTATACTACCTCCTTATTTTCTCTCTGCCAGCACCATGCTGATTGCGCGTCCTTCGACTTTCGGCGCTTTTTCCACTACTGCTGCCCCTTCCAGTTCCTTTGCGATATCATCTAAAATATGCCTGCTGGACTGCATGTGTGCCATCTCACGTCCGCGGAAACGAAGCGTTACCTTTACTTTGTTCCCTTTTGCAAGAAATTTTTTGGCAGCATTGATTTTGGTATTCAAATCATTTACATCAATATTTGGTGAAAGGCGTACTTCCTTTAGCTCCACCACTTTCTGTTTTTTCCTGGCTTCTTTTTCTTTCCTGGCCAGTTCATAACGGTACTTTCCATAATCGATAATCTTACATACCGGCGGTTTTGCAGTCGGTGCAATCTTTACCAGATCAAGCTCTGCCTCCTGCGCAAGTTTCATAGCTTCTTTTGCGGACATGATCCCAAGCTGCTGTCCGTCCTCACCAATCACACGAACTTCCCTGTCACGGATCTGTTCATTAATCATTAAATCACTAATGGTTTTACACCTCCAAAAAAATAAAGTGGACAGGCAGACCATCCACTTTCAAAGACACCATCCAGCATACTGAATAAACATTGTCATCTATGAACACTTAGTCACGCCATTGTGCTAAGGTGAGAGTGGATACCCTACTTTGTTTTCACAACTATTACACCATAACATAACTGGATTTTTATGTCAAGATGCAGTTTTTGTTATTCTTATTTTAATTTCCGGTACGCATTCGGCGTAATGTGATGATACATACGAAAGACCTTGCCAAAATAACTGCTCGTGCCAAACCCCGTCTCCAGCGCAATTTCCAAAATACTAAGATCCGAGCCGCGCAGCAGTTCCTGCGCTTTCTGCAGCCGCAGCGACAGCAAAAACTCTCCCGGCGTAATCCCCAAAATACTGCGGAACAGACGGTAGCACTCCCGTTCGCTTACATGGACTTCCCGCGCAAGCGCCGCTACGGACAGCTTTTTTTGATAATTTTGCCTGATATAGGTCATCATTTCCTTAATCCGCTCATCCTCTGCCGGATGAAAATCCATGCGCGCGCCTTTGCTGCTGTCCGCCCACGCATACACCGTCTCCCAAAGCTCGGAAAAAATTGCGCGAATCCGCATTTCATAAAACATCTCCCGGCGCATGCCAAGTTCCGCCGCAGCCCCAAGCGCATCCAAAAACGCACGGCTTTTTTCCTCCCTATAGTATAACGGCACGGCGTCCAAAAGCCTTTGGTCCTGCACCGGAACCAGATAACGGATATCAAAAATACTGCCCGAAGATCCTGCCAGAAACGAACGGTCAAAAAACTGCGTCTGAAACGTAGCGTTTTCCTGCGCCTGCACCAACTGCAGGGAATGCAGAACGCCGGAATTAATAAAAATGCCGTCTCCCGCGCCGAGCCGGAAGCTATGGTAATTGGTCCGGTAAACGACGCTGCCCGTGCATACCTGTCCAAATTCAAACTCATCATGCCAGTGCCACGGGATCTCCCTTACCCCATCGTTTGGCCTGGGCGCGTAAATCCCATAATGCAGCATTTCATCCGAAAAGGCAATCGTTTCCTTTCTGCGTTTATCCATGTCCATACCTTACACCCCCCCCCAAAAAAAATCTGACCCATGCACAACACAAGCGCCCGCTTTACCAAGCATAAAAGAAAACACGTACTTTTGCAAGCCCGCCGGTATAAAAATCAGAACCGCCCGGCGGCCATTTAGGCAGAATATTACCATTAACCGGCGCTATTATGATAGATATCCGCCCGATAAAGCAGTATTATGATATTAATCACATAAAGCCTTAGGAACTGTACAGACATAACTTATGCAAGCTGCGCAGGATTTGCAGGATTTTTCTTTGAGCGTGCCAGTCAAAAATCAGGCGCACAGTTCCTTACCTGAAGAAAGGAGATTTTCCATGATTTATTATGTATCAGCCGATGCCGGTGCAAACGGCCGCGGCACAAAAGAAGCCCCATTCCAGACCATCAGCCAGGCGGCTGCGCTGGCACGTCCTGGAGACGAAGTGCTTGTGGCTCCCGGCATTTACCGCGAATACGTAAATCCGCCGCGCGGGGGCACCGATTGCGGTCACCGGATTACCTACCGCAGCGAAGTACCGCGCGGCGCCGTCATTACCGGCGCGGAACCGGTAAAAAACTGGACACGTTATGACGGAAACGTATGGATGGCACGGATCCCGAACGGAATTTTCGGCAGCTACAACCCTTATACCACCGAGGTCAAAGGCGACTGGTACCATGCCGTAACGCCAGCACATACCGGGGAAGTGTATCTGAACGGAAAATCCCTGTATGAGACGCATACGCTGGAAGACGTGCTGCACCCGACGGTTTATCAAAGCTCCTGGGATCCGGCATTTACGGTCTATAAATGGTATACCGTACAAGACGGCGACGTCACCGTCATCTATGCAAATTTCCAAGACGCGGATCCGAACGAGGAAAATGTGGAAATCAATGTACGCCGCAACTGCTTTTATCCGGACGGTACCGGCAGAGGTTATATCACACTTTCCGGTTTTACCATAAAACAGGCCGCGACAAACTGGGCGCCGCCGACCGCCTACCAGGAGGGCATGGTTGGGCCGCACTGGTCCAAGGGCTGGATTATCGAAGACTGTGAAATTTCGCATTCCAAATGCAGCGGGATTTCCCTTGGCAAATATTTGCAGCCGGAAAATGAAAATAAGTGGACCACCTGGTTTTACAAGGACGGCACACAGACCGAACGCGACGCGATTTTACAGGCGCAGCGGGAAGGCTGGACAAAAGAAACCATCGGTTCGCATATTGTGCGCCGCTGCGAAATCCATGACTGCGGACAGACCGGAATCGTCGGCCATCTTGGCGGCGTGTTCTCCCTGATTGAGGACAACCATATCCACCATATCAACAACAAGCAAAACCTGGCGGGCGCCGAGATCGGCGGCATTAAAATGCATGCGGCCATCGACGTTATTTACCGCCGCAACCATATCCATCACTGCACCAGAGGGTTATGGCTGGACTGGCAGGCACAGGGCACCCGGGTCACGCAAAACCTGTTCCATGACAATGTGCCGCCAAAGGGGACCAAAATCGCAGACGGCCTGGCGCTTGGCGAAGATATTTTTATCGAAGTATCCCACGGCCCGACACTGATTGACAACAACCTGCTGCTATCCGACTGCTCCGCCCGCGTCAGCACACAAGGCATCGCCTTTGTCCACAATCTGATCGCCGGGTCTTTTACCTGGGTCGGACAGGGAACCGATAACGGCGGACGCCGCCTTTCCACCACGCGCTATACGCCGTACCATGTACCGCACCGCACGGAAGTAGCCGGGTTTATGAGCATCCTGCATGGGGACGCCCGCTTCTACAACAATATTTTCGTACAAAAAGAAATCTGCGGGGAGTATGTAGATTATGCCAAAACAATCGGCATGTCCGCTCCTGACCTGATTCATTTCACATGCGGTACCGTACCGTACAGCGGTTATCCGACAGCGGAAGCCTATTTCGGGCAATTTACGTTAGAAACCGCGACCGACCATGAAGGCCACGATATTTACTATGACCATCTGCCGGTCTACACAGGCGGCAATGTCTACTTCAACGGGGCGCTTCCATGCGATACCGAACAAAATTTCCGGGCAGACACCGAACATACCGTAACGCTCGAACTAACCGAAACAGACGGGCAATGGAAGCTTCATACCAATTTATATGAATACCTCCCTGCGTTTGAAACATCTGTCATCAGCACAAAAACGCTTGGCATGGCGTTCGAACCGGAACAAATGTTTGAATGCCCGGACGGAAGCCCTATCGTATTTAGCAGCGACTACTTTGGCAAAAAACGCCCGGTTAATCCGCTGGCAGGGCCATTTGCAGATCAAACAGACGCTGGAGCACCTCTGGCTTAAAGGATAAAAACTAACTGCCGCCGAATCTGGAACTTGTCACACGATCTAAGATCCGGCGGCATGTGGACGAATAGATACGGAGGCGATCGCTTGAATTTCAAAAATTTTAATTACGAAAGCAGGATCTCCCGTTTCCTGACCCGGATTATGGAACTGGTGCTGCTAAATCTTGTATTTCTTCTCACCTGCGTTCCGATTATAACAATCGGGGCTTCCATTACCGCATTGTATGCCATTTGCTTAAAAATGGTGCGAGGGGAAGAAGGCTATGTGATCAGAGGCTATCTGAAATATTTCGCCGCCAACTTCCGGCACGGCACCGTCTTTTTTCTGGCCGCGCTGTTTTTCTATTTTCTTTTATATCTCGTATACACAGCCGCCTATGTCAACGGCGGCGCCCTGTTTAGCGCCTACCGCGTGATTACCTGGGCAATGGGCCTTATTTACAGCATGTATTTCCTGTTCGCCTTTTCTTTATCCGCGGCATTTGAAAATACCATACGCAAGACGGCCGCAAACGCCTTTCGTTTGATGGTTTCGCATTTTCCGATGGTGTTTGCGGGCTGGCTCATGTTCGCTGTTTCGTTTTTCATAAGTTTTGGGATACATGCCGCGCTTATGGCGTATGCCCTGCTGTTTTGGATGCTGATCGGCTTTTCGCTGCTGACGCTGTGGAGCAGCGTATACCTGAACAGGATTTTTTCCCGCTATATGGACGGGCCGCAAAAGGACTGATACAAGGTTTGCACATCCTGCGGCACGAGAAAAAAATACTGATGCCCGTTGACGTCTACGGTATACCGCCCGTCCCCATATGGATAAATGGCAACGGTTTGGTCCTGCGCCCCCTCCAGGCTGCGCACATACCGTATGGTAAGCAGCGGTTCCTTTTTTTCCTGCGCCGCAGCGTCTTTTGGGATTTCCCCGTCCAACATCGGTTGCATCAGCTCCGCATACAGGTCAAGATACTTGTCCCGATCCGCCTTTTTCCCATCGATCCAGTAGGCGTCCTCCTCCCGCTCCATTGTATGCGTCTGCGCGCCGCATTGGATTTCCACTTTTTTTACAGTCGCCACATTGATGACGTAAGGTATTTTTAACAGCATCGCATACGGATCCTGATGCAGAATGCGCGCAACCGCCGCTTCTTTTAAATACAGCGTCCGCTCTTTCCATCCCAACAGCCTGCACTCGTAGCGCCCGTCCTTTTTTTCTCCAATGATTACCGTGACTGTCCGGTCGGCGTCTGCCTGTTTTGTGCTGTCCGCCTGTTCCCCGCAGTAATTCACGGTAATATACGTGCCGTTTTCGGTCCATTCTGCATCTTCCCGCGCCGTACGCTTTGCCCCGGACCCCGCCTGCTTCTTTCCAAAGTCCAGCGCCGAAACAGCGTCAAACAGCCCGTACATCGCTTCCGTATCCACCACGGCCGACGAAGCATAGGGAACCGGCATATCCCAGTACAAAAAACTGTCACGGTCACTGCGCGGCAAATATTGGAGCTGATAGCGGATCGTCCCATTTTCCGCCACAGACATGCCGCGGATCTGTTCCCGGCGAAAAGACGGATATTCTTCGCGTTGCAGTTTTTTTGCTTCATCCTCCGGATCCACGGTCTTTGTGTCCCCTTCGCCCTGCGGCTTTTCTGGACCCTGCGCTGTATGCCCCGTCGATTCGCCTGCCTGCCCGCTTCCCTGTTTCCCACATCCGCCGGCTAAGCATACCGCGGCCAGCAAACAGGCCAGCAGCGTGTTTTTTTTCAGCCTTTTTCCCATAGCCGTTTTAACCTCCTGTTCTGCTTTTTCCATTACGGCGCTTTCCTGCTGCCGCTGCGGTAAGAAGTCGGCGATACCCCGCAGTGTTTTTTAAATGCAAGGGAAAAATAATTCGTATCATGATAGCCGACCATCCCCGCGATTTTCCCGGTATTAAAATTTGTCGTTTCAAGCAGCACGCATGCTTTCTCGATCCGTCTGCACACAATGTATTCGTTGCACCCCTGTCCCGCTACACGCTTAAACAGCCTGGAAAAATAATTCGGCGATACAAACAGGCTTTCCGCGATACTTCCTACCGACAGGTCTTCCGACAAATGCTCGCTGATATAGCGCTTGGCCTTGGCCACGATTTCATGCACATCCCGTTCGCCAAAATCCAGCATTTTAGCCAGATACTGCCGCCCCAGTTCCAGGCATTCAGCCCCGCCGCATCCATGGACCGCCCGCATCAGATGATCCAGCGCCGGGCTTTTGACTGTCCCTCCCGCCGCAAGATAGGCATAGCTTAAATCCGCCAGCAGTTCAAAACAAAACCGACAGACAGACGCGCCGGAGAGGTTGTAGGACTGCGTTGTGATCCGAAAAGAATCAAAGATGCGCATGACATAAGCATAATCCCCGATATTCGTACACATCTGCATTTTCATCTCTTCGTATACTTCCTGAAACAGGCGGTTCCTGCGGATATCGTTTTGCGTTTGTAAAATCGGGCATATATCCGCTTCGTCATTTTTAAGCAGGTAAACCGCTTCCCGGTAAGAAATCGCCAAATGCTCAAATCCATCGACCTTGCTGCCGATCGCGGCTTTCGGTGAACTGCCAAACTCGACTTTTAAAATATCCTGCAGGCTTGCGATTACATCCTGCGTATCAGAACCGCACTGGCGGTCGGATAGGACCAAAATTGTCTGTCCGTCTTCCTCATCGTCAAATGTGATGCCAAGCCCCTTTGCGTCAATAAATTCCAAACAGATACTTTTGATCTGCTGGCGGCGCAGCATCCGGTCTTGTTCATTTACGGTAAAATCCATCTCCGGCTGGAGTACCACCGCCGTAAGCCCCGTATCATACCGGAAACGGAAATGCTCCTGCACAAACCGCAGCGCCTGTGCACGCGCGTTTTTCTGCTGCCTTTCATGAACAAGATCGTTCATTACCTGCTCCAGTTCCATCTGGGAAGCGACCCCTTCCGTGCGGCGGCGCATATTGCTTACTTCCCGTTCTTTCAGCCAGACGACCTGCCTTTTGACCGCTTCGCTTAATACCTCTTCGTCAATCGGCTTGAGCAAAAAATCCTGCACGCTAAGGCGGAGACATTCACGGGCATATTCAAAATAATCATACCCGGTTAATACCAGAATGCGCATATTCGGCGCGGCTTCCTGTATATTTTCGATTAATTCCAGCCCGTTCATCTCCGCCATACTAATATCTGTAATCATAATATCCGGTACTTTTTCACACGTTAACGCCAGCGCTTCTTTACCGGATGCCGCCGTCCATACTTCCCCGATTTCCAATTCATGCCAGGGGATTACTTTTTTCATGCCCTCACGGATCATCCGTTCATCGTCTACGATCAGCACTTTATACATGACCTCCCACCCCTTTCCCAATATTTGTTTCTAAAAAACCTTTTAAAAAAAGATCAGATCCGTCTCTTCTTCGTATTCTTCCCGCATCCTGATTTCTACTGTTATGCCGCCCCTGTCATTGTTGCGGTAATGCAGGCCGAAGCCTGCCCCAAACGTCAGTTCCAGCCGTTTATTGACATTTCGTACGCCATAACCAAACTCCCTGCTGTAATCAGATATAGACGCATTCATTTCCGCGACCTGCCACGGCTCCATCCCGCGGCCGCTGTCCGCTACTTCCAGCCGGATCCCGCCCGTAATGCGCTGCGCCGAAATACACACCGAACCGCTTCCGCCGTCTTTGATCCGAATGCCGTGATAAACGGAATTTTCCACCAGCGGCTGCAGTGTCAGCTTTGGAATCATCAGTTCCAGAAACGACGCGTCCACATCTGATTCATACTGTATAATATTGCCATATCTTTTATTCTGGATCAATAAGTAACAGCGGATCAGTTCCAGTTCCTGGCGCAGCGGGATCAGCTCCTTGCCCCGGCTCAAACAGATGCGGTAATAACGCGCCAGCGCCATGACCAGTTCGGATGTTTCCCTGCTGCCGTCCGCCCGCGCCTGCCAGTGGATACAGTCCAGCGTATTGTATAAAAAATGCGGCTGAATCTGCGACTGAAGCATATTCAAACGGATCTGGTCCAGGCACTTTTGCTCTTCCCGCACCTCGTCCATCAGTTTTTCCATATCATCCATCATCTGGTTATACCCGTTTCCGAGTTTTTCAAAATCCTTTCCCATATGCTCGGTATCAATACGGACATCCAGCTTATGATCCGACACCATGTCCATCGCGTCAATGACAATTCGAAGCGGCTGGTAGCTGCGTTCGATCATGACCCGGATGATTTTAAGCCCTGCCGCCAGAATCGCCGCGGCCATCACCGCGACCAGTACCGCCATCTGCACACTGCTCTCAAACAAATTCCAAAACGGGACCATCCAGACCAGATAAAAATTCCAGTGCGGGATCCTCTGGCAAAACCAGACTTTTCCGTCTTTAAAAAACGGGCTGTTTTTCGCCAGGCCCACATTCAGCACCTGCCTGCCCTTTTCAGACACCCCGCTTTTATCCGAAAAAATCAGTTTCCCCCACAGATCGGTCATACAGATTTCCGCATTGGGCTGGTGGTTAAGCCCTTCCGCCAGGGAATCATCCATATTGATGCAGGCCACGCCCAGGCAGCGGTTTAAATCTTTCGCCGAATAAATCGGACGGTAAAACGTAATCGTCTGCTTCTCTCCCCGGTAATAATCCCTGCTGTAATTCATAAAAAACGTTCCCCGCTCTCTTGCCTGCTTGCTGTCCGCATAATTTTTTTCATAAATCTGGCCAAACTGGTAAAACGTAATACTTTGCTTGCCGGTGAACACAGACTTTCCCGTTTCCCCGTTGATTACGGCAATAAAATTGACATTGCCGTTGACATACAGATAGTCGTCCAAAAACTCTTTTGCCCTTTTATACTGCGACTGGTACGCTTTTCCTTTTGTCTGTTCCTGCGCGCAGAATGACTGCACGCTTTCATCCATTTCCAGCGATAGCATCATCGTATAAGCGGACTCCATCCAGTCCAGATAACTGGCGGCCATAAAACCAAGCTGCGCACAACCCTGTTCCTCCGACTTTTGGTACAGGGAGCAGACGGCTGATCCGGTAAATAAAACAAGCATCAGTACCATCATGGCCAGAATCGTGACCGTAAAAAATACACGGAGCTGCTCATTCAAATTTTTGCCCGCAAACCTTTTCCTGCATCTGTGTTGCATTGCTGCACCCCCTTTTTGTCCTTCATCAAAAAGGGACTGCGCACAGCCCCCTGTACGGCAGTCCTTATTTTTTGCGTATTTATTACCCTTTCACCGCGCCGGCCGTCATCCCTTTGACCAGCTTATCCTGCATCACAATATACAGCAGGATCATCGGCAAAACCGTTAACGTCAGCACCGCCATAATCATCGGCGTATTCATCGCATACTGCCCCTGGAAATCCCATACTGCCAAAGGCAGCGTCCTTGCAGACGGAGACTGGGTCAGCGTATAAGCAAATGAAAATTCGTTCCACATCGAAACCCCGTTGTAAATCGCCAGCGTAGAAAGCCCCGGCGTAGAAAGCGGGAGGATCATTGTAAAAAACATCCGGTAGCGGTTGCAGCCGTCAATCGACGCCGATTCTTCGATTTCCACCGGTATCCCTTTCATAAAAGCCGTCAGGATAAATACGGAAATCGGAACCGCGAATGCCACATAAGGGCCGATCAACGACCAGATCGTATCATAAAGCCCCATCGAACGCGTCATCCGAAACACCGGGATCAGCGTAATATGCATCGGGATCGACATACATGCGACAATCAGGCTGTAAATCGGCCCATTGAGCTTAAACCGGAAGCGCGCCAGCGGATAAGCCGCACAAGCCGAAATAAACAGCAGTACTACCAGGGCAATCGCAAGCACAAGCAGCGAATTGCACAAATACCGCAGAAAGTTTCCGCCGATCACTTCCGCGTAGTTTGCCCAGTTTAACTTTTCCGGCATTTGGAACACGCCCTTTACAAGCATTTCAAACTTATCCTTAAAGGAATTAAGGATCATAAAAAAGAAAGGGACAATGGAAATAACCAGCCAGACCACCGCCAGGACCACACCCGTGATCCATGGCACGGGATTGGTCTTTTTAATCGTATATTTTTGTTCATCCGCCATTATTCTTCCCCTCCCATATTCAACAGTTTATTTGCGGTCAGCGCCACCGCGGTAATCAGGATAAACATCCCCCCGGCGACCGCGGAGCCATATCCCATATTAAACTGCGAAAACGAAAACTTATACATATAAGTCGCCATCAGTTCCGTAGCATTTCCCGGTCCGCCGCCCGTCATGACATAAATCAAATCAAAATATTTCAGCGAACCTACGAGTGAAAGGATCGCCCCCGCAATCAATGTCGGTTTTAACAGCGGCAGGGCGATGTTCCAAAAATATTTCCCACGCGTCGCGCCGTCCAGCACAGCCGCCTCATACACATCTGCCGAAATGCTGGAATATCCGGCCATTGCGTAAACCATATAAAACGGGATAAACTGCCAGGCGATAATTAAAATCACCGTAAACAGCGCCGTTTTCGGATTTCCGAGCAAATCCACATTCCCGCCGCCGAACCAGCCGGAAACCGTACTGATAATCCCGCCGTTTGTCGCCAGCGCATAGGTAAATAAAAAGCCAATGGCAACCGAAGAGGTCAGGTATGGTAAAAACCAAATCGTTTTAAAAATCCTGCTGACTGCTTTCCTTTTTGCTACAAACTCAATAAAAGTCGCCAGCATCAGTCCGATCGGGATCTGGATTATAATTGAGCATACCATAATAATGATATTATGTAAAAATGCCTGCCAAAAATCCGTATCCGCGATCAGCGTTTTCCAGTTGCCTAAACCGATAAATGTCCGGTCCGCGGAAATCCCGTTCCATTTATACCCGCTGATTATAAATGTATCTAAAATCGGATAAAATATGTAAACAACCAGAAAGAAAAATACAGGTAAAAGAAACACCGCCGCACAGATGGCAGTACTTTTCTTTCTCTGTTCCCCAAGTGTACTGCTTTTCATTTTCTATTCCTCCTCGCGCTGTGTATTTGGCCTTATTATGAAGATCAGCCGCGCAGCAGCCGTTTTTATGCTGTATGCTGCGCGGACCCAAGCTCTATTTCTTCTGTTCTTCCAGATAAGCCGCCATTGCATCCTGCGTCGCTTTCGCAACCTCCTGTGCCGTTGTCTCCTGCGAGAACAAAAGCTGCGAGTTGTCCAGATGCGCATTTGCGACAGCAGTCGGCAGATATTGGTCATACCAAAGCTGCACATCACTTGCATTTTCTACAAATTCACAGATTTCAATTGCAAGCGGGTCGGTCAGTTTTTCTTTGATATTGTTAATCGGAGGGATCTTTCCTTTTTCCACCATCAGGCTTACTGCCTCGTCGGATGAATAATAGCTCGCACACTGGAACGCGGCGTCTAGTTTTTCCCCTTCGCAGTTAAACGAAACAAACTGGTCGCCTACCGTACCGTTGCAGATATTCGCAAAATCAGCGCCGTTATCCACTTCATCACACTGCGGGAACGGGAACCATCCCATTTTTGCATAAAACTCCTCGCTGTCCGCGGAAAAAGTACCGGTAAACCAGGAACCCGAATACATCATAGCCGCCGTTTCCTGGTAAATCGCCTGGCGGTCCTGCCCGTCGTCCGTGCTCACGCCGTTGCAGCCTTCCTGGAAATAGCCTTTCTTCGCCCAGTCCAAAATCTTATTGCCCGCATAAACAAAGCAGTCTGCCTCAAAAGATCCGGAGCCGTCATATGCAGCCCTAAAATCATCCAGTCCCGCGTAACGGGTCGCAAGTCCCTGGTAATACATGGAACCCTGCCACTTTGTACTGTTGCCGAGCGCAAACGGCGTAATTTTATTTTCCACCAGCGTATCGCAGACCGCCTCCAGTTCCGAAATCGTCTGCGGCTCTTTCAGATTCAGACGGTCAAAAATCTCTTTATTATAAAACACGCCGCTAATCGAAACATTCAGCACCGGAACCCCGTAAATTTCCCCATTGATCGTCACCTGGGAAGTCGCCGCTTCCATATAGACATCTTTCAGCCCCGCCTCTTCATACAGCTTTGTAACCGGCTGTGCAAAACCGGAATTAATATATTCATTCAGCGGGCCGCCGGACCAGCTTGTATACATATCCGGGCATTCGCCGGAGCTCATAGCAATCACCAGTTTTTCTTTGTATTTGTCATTTTGGATCGCGGTCATTTCTACTGTGTATCCGGACTGCGCCCCTTCTTTTGCGTTATACGCATCTACCGCATATTTCATAATGCTTGCGTCCGGATCCTCGGTGCCGATATTCCAAAAACTGATCACCTTGTCGCCGTCCGTACCCGTGTCCTTGCCGCCGTCTTTTGTATCATCACCGTTTGTGTCCGCGCCACCGCCTTCTGTACCGGCGCCCGGATTTTTCGCGTCAACCGCATCGCCGCTGTTAGCCCCGCTGCCGCACGCGGTCATCGAACACGCCATCACCGCTGCAAGTCCAAGTGCTGTCAATCTTCTTTTTTTCATCGTGTTTCCTCCCTTTTTATTTTATTCGATAAAATCAGTATAGCATTTTGAGGTAGTCAGAAAAATCAAATCATATGTCATTTATATAGAATTTTCTTACCAGTTATATTTTCTGTCTGTTTTTTCTGTACAAATTTCCGTCTCTGATTCCTGTATAAATTCCTCCGCATCCGCACATCCTATCCCCTATGAAACAAGTACAAAATTTTTTAATCTGCGGCCTGACCGGCTGGTGTATGGAAATCGTATTTACCTCGACCGGGTGCATTCGAAAAAAAGACCCCAGGCTGATGGGGCAGACTTCGCTGTGGATGTTTCCGATTTACGGCATGGCTGCCGTGATTGCCCCGGCGTCCAAGCTGCTTGGCCGCTGCCCTGCCCTCTTTCGCGGCGCCATTTACAGCGTCGGCATTTTTACCGGCGAATATGTCAGCGGCAGCTTCTTAAAAAAGCACCAGATGTGCCCTTGGGACTACAGCAAGGCGAAAGCGAATATCAACGGCATTATCCGCCTGGATTATGCCCCGCTTTGGATGTGCGCCGGATTAGCCTTTGAAAAAATTCTGACGATATGCAACGGAAATTAATTTTTTCAGACTTGAATTTTGGCACCTGTTAGTATATGATTGTAAAAATGCCCATTATTTATGGATGCCAAAATTCAAGGAGGTCAACTTATGAAGCACTTACTCAATCCATTGGATTTTACTGTAACCGAACTCGACAGCTTGCTGAAACTGGCAAATGACATTGAGGCAAATCCAAAAAAATACGCGCATGCCTGCGAAGGGAAAAAACTGGCGACCTGCTTTTATGAGCCGAGTACCAGAACCCGCCTAAGCTTTGAAGCCGCTATGTTAAACCTTGGAGGCAGCGTTATTGGTTTTGCCAGCGCCGACAGCAGTTCCGCCGCCAAGGGCGAAAGCGTATCGGATACGATCCGCGTAATTTCCTGTTACGCAGATATCTGTGCCATCCGCCATCCAAAAGAAGGGGCTGCGCTTGTTGCCAGCAGCCATTCTTCGATTCCAGTCATTAATGCCGGCGACGGCGGACACCAGCACCCTACCCAGACTCTTACGGATTTATTAACCATCTATTCTCTGAAAGGCCATTTTGACCATTTAAAAGTCGGCCTTTGCGGCGACCTGAAATTTGGCCGTACTGTCCATTCCCTTATTGATGCTTTAATTCGTTACCCTGCCATAGAGTTTTTGCTGATTTCACCGGAAGAACTGCGCGTACCCGGCTATATCCGCGAAGACGTGCTGGATGCAAACCACATCCGCTACCGGGAAGTAGAACGCCTGGAAGACGCGATCGGGGAACTGGACCTATTGTATATGACAAGGGTACAAAGGGAACGGTTCTTCAATGAAGAAGACTATATCCGCATGAAAGACTTTTACATATTGGACAAAGCCAAAATGGAACTGGCACCAAAAGACATGCTGGTCCTCCACCCGCTGCCTCGCGTAAACGAAATTTCCGTCGAAGTCGACGACGACCCAAGGGCCGTATATTTCAAACAGGCACAGTACGGCGTCTATGTCCGCATGGCGTTAATTCTGACGCTTTTAAACATTTATGTTGATTAAAAGGAGGACAAACATATGCTCAATATCAGTGGAATCCACGAAGGCTTCGTATTAGACCACATCCAGGCAGGCATGAGCCTTCAGATATACGACGACTTACGGCTCAATACGCTCGACTGCTGCGTCGCCATCATTAAAAATGCAAAAAGCAATAAAATGGGAAAAAAAGATATTATTAAAGTAGAATGCCCGATTGATGCCCTAGATTTAGACATCCTTGGATTTATAGATTATAATATTACCGTAAATATCATTCAAAACGACCGGATTGTAGAAAAACGGGACCTTTCCCTGCCAAAAGAAGTCAAGAATGTAATCCGTTGTAAAAATCCGCGCTGCATTACGTCCATCGAACAAGAACTTGACCAGGTGTTTGTATTAACCGATGTAGAAAAAGAAATTTACCGGTGTAAATATTGCGAAACGAAGTATAAGGGGAAACGCAGAAGACGTGTATAGGCTGCTTGTCTGTTTTCCGGCCGCGCCAGACAAAAATCAAAAACATAGCCCGCTATGCGTCTGATTTTTAGCTGGTGCGGTCAAATCACAGAAATGAGATCTGTGAAAACCGGGATTCCGCCTGCTTACAGCTTCTTCTGCATCCGCTCTTTTACTTCTTCAAACATACTCGCCATACAGGACGAAATCACTTTCCCCTGCTCCAGCGCTAAATAAGCTACAAAATCATCCGACCCCAAATGTTCTTTCATATACCGCTCCGTAGATGCGCGAAACTGTTCGAGATCTTTGATATTGTTCATTAACAGCGCAAACTCTATGCGGTTATCCACTACAAGCCGCAGATCACTGGCTGCCGCCTGACGAAATTCCATTGCGATCCCTCCTCGTTTTTTGTCAAAATCCGATGTACGGTTTCGCGCAAAGTATACCACAAGAAAAAAAGCGAAGCAACCAGAACTTAGGAACTGTCCCAAAATGTTCCTTACTCTCCGCTCTCCTCCCCTTTTTCTGTCAGAACACTCCATGCCTGTCGGATGGCATCCAATTGTGTCTGGAACTGCTCCTTTTGAATCATAGATACTAGTTCACCTGTCGTATAATGATAAAACTGGCTCCCCGTACGGTCGCATAAAACAAACGCCGCAAAGATACAGGCCGCAATCATAAGGCGCAGTTTGAAAAACGACATGGAAGCAGGCTGTCGATCCGCTTCATAAAGATCCCTGTCTTCCTGGCCAAAAGACCGCCTGACCTCTTCCACATACTGTTTTCTTGCCTGTGCGTAATCCTGGTCAAACATAGAACTGCCCTCCCCCTGTTTTGCTTGTTCTATTTTATGCTCCAGTTTGTTCGATATGTTTTTCACCGAAAAAAATTTACGCAGAAGCTTCCAATATATGGATCTGCGCACGCGCACCGCTGCTATGTGAACGCTCCAAAAGCGTATGGCTGCGGGGACGCCGGATGAGGGACGCCGGCCTGGCTCTACGTAACATACCGTATATAGGATAACGAAACAGCAGATCGATGGATAACAGGATTTCACCGATCGGTTCTGAATCTTACTTACGATTACGTATAGGATGCCAGTTGTAAGGCATGCGAAGATTAGTATGGAGAGACGGTTTGCCCGGCTTGCTGGCGGCTTTGGAAGAATGTCTAGCAGCCCT
>CAJUIH010000065.1:5118-20358 GCA_910586045.1 uncultured Eubacterium sp. | reverse complement strand
CCGACCTCACGCTTATCAGGCGTGCGCTCTAACCGGCTGAGCTATAAGCCCTTTTCCTTACGCCACTGCCGTAGCGCAAGTAAGATAATACTACCTTTTTTTTATTCTGTCAACAGCTTTTTCCAATTTTTTTTATTTTTTTCAACTATGACCGCAACAATTCAGATAAGGTGTTACATATGGTAATAGGTAAAGCTGCCGTCAATTAACAAACTGCCGGAATCATCTGTCAATTCGGTTCGTACAACCGATATTTTTCCTCCGCTGCGCTGGATCACGGCTTCGCAGTATAAATACTCCGTTTGTATGACCGGACGCATATAATTCATAGAAGCCTGCAGCGTCGTTACATATGCGCCGCGCATCGAAGCCGCGATCCCCGCGATCGTATCCGCAAGCGCAAACGCACACCCGCCATGTACACCGCCGTAGATATTTTCAAGCTGCGGCTGCAGGCGGATCCGTGCGCGTGCGCGGTCTTCTCCCGCATCCAAAAGTTCCATACCTATAGATTGGGCAAACGGATTTCTTTTTATAGTGTCCCGCAATTCCTGTTCTGTCCTCATTTCTGTCTTCCTTTCCTGCCGCTTATGGCTTTATTCCTTTGCCGTATCCGCATTATAGTAGGGATATGGAAATTTTGCAAGTGCCGAAAAAACGCTGGTGCCTTGTTCAAATGGACATTACCCGCGACAGGGATTGCCGGCGTCCCAACCGCTGTACAGATGGACAAAAATGCCGCCGTGGCCAGCGTGGCTGGCGTAACGTTGATTCCCGCCGCGTCCTTACGGCTGTTTGTGCCTTTCGATTGTTCGATGTACTGGCTTTTTGCTTGTATCAATCAGCTGCAGCCGGTATTCGCAGTACGGCAAATGTATACGGCGCAATATCGTAAGCCCCATCCATAAGCGTGATCTTTCTTTGAACCGGCCGAACCGTTTCCGCCCCTATGCCATTGTAGTCTGCCAGGTGCTCTCCGGTCAGTATGATTTCTGTTGCAGATTCCCCCAACCGCTTCCACTGATGATCAAATGATAATCTTATTTCTTTGTTTTGATCTGATATATTTACTATTTTCACTATTAATTCTTTTTCCTTTTGATCATAGGATACCTGGCACGGGAACGGTTTTTTTTCGATACTGATATTGTAATCCCCCATATTTTGGGCAAACATTTGCTGCACATAATAATTCGGCGTCCGGTACGCTTCTTTTTCATCAAACCAGATCAGGTCCGGATTCCACTGTGCGTAACCAATACGGGCAAACAGCGGCGCATAGCAGGTCATCACCACGACGTCGGAATTTCCGGCCATTCCGGTTAAAAAGGCTGCTTCCGCCAGCGCCCCTTCCAGGTTGTTCCCTTCCGGGCGGTTCATCGGCATCCATCCCATCGGATGCGCCGCGTATTCTCCAAAAAAGATTTTGGTTTTCCTGGATACCTGGTCAAAATAATCCAAGTGCCCTAAAAACCACTCCGGCTTGCTGTAGCAATGTTCATCTACCGCGTATACAAAGTTTTCCTGCCTTTCGTGCTTCTGATAAAAGCGCCATGCCTCGCAAAAGCGGTCGGACGCAAGCTCCGGCCCGGCTGTGCCGATCAGGCGGATCTTTGGATAGTGGCGGTGGATTTCTTTTTCAAACAGGACATAGCGCTCGAAAAAACGGCTGTCCGCATCTTCCCACTGTTCATTTCCTACGCCGATCATTTCCAGGCCAAACGGCTCTTCATGTCCCATTTTTGCACGCAGCGCACCCCACTTCGTATCCACGCCTGCGTTCGCAAATGCAATCAAGTCTAAATAATCCTGTATATACTCGTAAATACGGGCATCGTCCGGTTCTATGCGCTCATGGGACTGAAACTGGCACGCCAGCCCGACTCCAAGCACCGGAAGCGGCTTTGCGCCTAAATATTCACAGAGCAGAAAATATTCGTAAAACCCGATTCCATATGTCTGTCCGTAATGGGAATACCGGCTGTGGTACGCATTGGATTCGTCGTTCCCATGCAGCGCCCAGCGGTTCCAGTTGTGGCGGCGCGCTTCCCTGTTTCCAAGCGTATCCTGAAACCGGTAACGGTTTGAAAGGGTCGCCCCTTCTACAATGCATCCGCCCGGAAAACGCAGAAAGCCCGGATGCAGGTCTTTTAATAGCTCTGCCAGGTCTTTTCGGAATACGCCAAAGAGGGCATCCGCAGGCATCATGGAAAAATGGTCAAATTCCAGGATTCCCGGCTGGTCGAAAAGCACGGCAAACGAAGCGCCGCGGATTTCCCGCGCGGACGATACCTGCAGCTCGTATTTTTCCCACCGGTTCCATCCGCTTTGATCCGGTTTTTTTAATTCTGTTTTTATTTCCAATACAACAGCGCCGTCTTTCAGCAGCGCTACCGTAAGCTTTCCGTCGTGTTTCACACGGCGGGCGTAAAATACGATCGTATAACACAAATCCGGCTTCATGTAAATTCCGTCGTACGCCTGGTTGCAAAATCCAAAGCCGCCGCTACTTGCGGCCGCGCGCAGATAATGGGGACTGTTTTCGTTGACCGGACTAGCCTGTACCAGATCCAGACGGATCTGCTTGTCCGGACAAGCCGTCTCGTCTTTTGCAATGCCGCAGGTATCCCAGGCATACAAGCCGTCATACCGCGCGTAATAATCCATTCCGTCCCCGCCAAAGACATCCATGCTCTCAAAGTCCCTGTTTTCGATCATTTCCGCATGCAGGCCGCCGTCTATGGCATAATTGATATCCTCGATAAACAGCCCCATAAATTCTTTTGGAATTACGGGTCCTGTCTTGTTTTTAATGTTCAGTTCCATCGCTTCCCCCATTCCGCTGCCCCTTTTTGCAGCAAGTTTTTACCTAATTCCCCACGTCCATGCCGTTTTGATCCGGCCTTTGCCTATCGCGGCCACCGATCCTGTTTTTTCGGAAACGGCAAAAATGTCCGGTGCGGTTCGCTTTGATACCAGTATGCGGTACTTGCTAAATCATCCTGCCGCTCAAACATCCCCTGATAGTTAACCCCGATCTGCTGGAGCGTTACTTTTAAATTCTCGTCAAAACAGACGGGATCCGGAATATGCCAGCGGTAAAATCCCCGCATTGGCAGGCAGTCGTCATTATGATATGGATTATGTACCATGTCGTCGTGTGCGGAATAATAAGGATAGCCCAAAAACGGAGAAAGATAGGTCTGCTCCTGCGTTTTTCCGTCTTTTTGGCGGGCAAAGCTCCATGCCCCTCCAAAATAATCCTCTGTACCAGTCCCGCAGATAGTCGGATAGTCCTGGTCCCCATCGATATAAAACTTCATCTCGCCCTCGCCCCACCAGTATCGGCCGAGTGTCGTCAGCGCAAGATAAGTTCCGACATAATGCCCCTTTCCGGCCACGTTATCCAATATTATATAATCTTCCTGTAAGTTTGTAACGCTTTGTCTGCGCCACTGCGCGTGAAAATAAGCCGTATCCTGCGGCAGTTCGTCATACAAACTATAATCCATCTGATAGAAAAAAGCCGGAATCGGATTGTTATGCTGGTTTTCCAAAGTCACGAACGCTCTTTTGCGAAACGGCATTGGAAAATAACTGTTAAATCCTCTTGTCGGCAATACGACAATCGGCATGGAGATCACACGGCATTCCCTGGCAAATCCGCAGCAGAAAAAATCCCCCAGCGGACATTCTACGGACGGCTCCAATTCCCCATCCCAATACATGCGCAGCACCAGGTCACGGAGCACATAAACATCGGCATTTGATGTCTGCGCATCCACCGTCATCCATATATGGCTGATTATCCCCGGCCCATCCAGGTCGGCCAGCGTAACCGTCTGCCCCGGCTGCAGGTCACGCAGGCAGGGGGATCCTTTTCTGGACGGGCCAAGCGAACTGGCAGCCATGCCGCCGCGTCCTTTTTCCCCGGTTGGATTTTCCGCGTTGACCGCTCTTGATTTTGCATATTTCTGACGGGCCAGTCCTGCAAGCCCTTCATATGGGATCGCATCCATTACAATACCTCCTTTTTTTCGGATCTGACATACGTTTCGACCTTTGCCCAAATCTCTTGCGCGATTTCTTCCGGCTTTTTTTGTCCGTCTACAATCACGATTTCTTCCGTATCCCGCAGCCTGCGGAAAGCCTCCAGGTACATTTCCCGCACTTTTACCAGCCTGGATTTTTTTTCAAACAGCTCCTGATGAAACCGGTTTTTGGCAATCCGCTCGATTGCCGTATCCGGATCAATATCGATAAATACGGTAACTGTCGGCTGCAGAATCTGCCTGCACTGCCCATTCGCCTGAATCACCCAGTCCATCGGCATATCCACGCTGTGGTAGGCATAAGATGAAAAATAATATCTGTCTGTAAGAACGGTGACGCCCTCTTCGATCTTTGACGCAATTCCGTCTATGTCATTTAACAGATGATCCAGCCTGTCCGCTACAAACAGCGCGGCAATCACCCTGGGGTCGGCTTTCATCCTGCCTGTCATAATCTGGTGGATCATGGAACCGATCGGCGAATCCGTCGGTTCCATAGTGGTATAGCACAAAATGCCATTTTGATTTAATTTTTCCCTCAGATATTTGATCTGCGTGCTTTTTCCGCTTCCGTCAATTCCCTCGAGTGCAATAAAATTTCCCGGACGCATTGTATGATTCATCTTCTTCCCTCCATCCGTCTACTTCCCAAACACCGCCGCCGCACGTTTCATGTTTTCCATAATCGGCACATGGAACGGACAGCGTGTTTCGCAAGCGCCGCACTGGATACATTCGCCTGCATGATGGGCAAGCACCGCATAATGTTCCCGCACGGTTTCCGGCATGGTTTCCTGCGTCGCAGCCAGATGTAAAAACTTCGTAACCGAAGCCACGTCAATTTTCTGCGGACAAGGCGCACAATGGCCACAGTACATGCAATGCCCTTCCCAACTGATTTTCGGGAATGCGGCAAAGGCCGGCGCATAATCTTTTTCTTCTCCCGATGCCTGCTCATAAGAAATGCTGGCTTCCAACTGGCTGACCGAATGCGCACCTGCAAGGACGGTTGCCACGGCCGGACGGGTCAGCGCATAATGCAGGCACTGGTAAACGGTAAGCGCCTTGCCCGCGGGCGACAACTGCGCGTCCAGCAGGTCTCCGCCCCCAAACGCTTTCATAACCGTAACGCCGACGCCGCAGGCCTGGCAGGTTTCGTACAGCTTCTGGCGCAGCGGATCCATATTTACGAGCGGTTTTTTATATTTTTCCCCGTTCCACAGTTCATTTACATCTTCATTTGCCGGCTGTAAATCGTAACAGGGATTGACGCTGAACATCAGTACTTCAATCTGCCCGCTCTGTACGGCTTCCAGCGCTACCTGCGGATTATGGCTGCTTAATCCAAGAAAACGGATCCGTCCCTGCTTTTTTAGTTCTTTCGCATACGACAGTACCCCGCCGTCACAGATTTCTTTCCAATCAGCCATAGAATCACAATAATGGATCATGCCGACGTCAATAAAATCCGTCTGCAGCAGGCGCAGCATCTCTTCAAACCCTTCCTGCACCTCGCTGAATACCCTGCTGCGCTTGTACTGCCCGTTGATCCAGACAGACCCGATATGCGATTGGATCACAAATTTTTCCCTGCGTCCTTTCAGCGCGTCTCCTACCGCTTTGCGTACCGCCGGGTCTGACGCGTACAGGTCAAAGTAATTGACCCCGTATTTTTGCGCCGTGTCAAATAACTGCTGCGCCATTGCGCAGTCATTTTCCCCAAACCCCTCGCAGCCCATGCCGATCTCGCTGACCATAAGTCCGGTATTTCCTAATTGTCTGTATTTCATAAGTACGCCTTTCTTAAATGAGAATACATCTCAAAAATCCACAGCACGCAAAGGGCGCCGGAGATCTTTGAGATGTGTAGTTAATGGCTGTCAAATTAACGGAAACTCTTAATCCAGGTCACCAGGGAATCGTGGTATACATTGTTTTCTACATCCCTGCGCATCTGATCTGTCACCGGCCCGTTCTTTTCCATAATCGCCAGAATGGCTTCCTGGAGTCCGGCAATTCTGCCTTTTTCAAAAGCTTCTTTTTCCGCGGGATCCTGGTTTCGTTCTTTCTGATCCGCTGTCTTTACCGAATTGCTGTCTTTTGGCCGGTCTGCTGCTTTCGATGGCTGGATACCGCTTTTCGTATGGCCTGCTGCTTTTGCCGGCTGGCTGTCCCCTGTCTGCTGCGCTGCTTTTGCCGGCTGGCTGTCCTTTGCGGCGTCTGCCTGCGCACGCTCATTCTTGTCAGGCTCCTGTTTTGCGGGCGTACCTGCCGCATCCTTGATATCTAAGATCACAGGTTCCGCTTTGCCATCCTGCCCTGCCCCGTCTGCCTGCGCCGGAATCCAGATATCCCCGCTGTTTGCCTTGACATTTACGACCAGGCTGCCGCCGTTTACGGATACTCTTTCCCCGGAAAGCGCTCCTATATATACACTCGCGTTTTGGGCCGGAAGCGTCATGACATAGTCGCTGTCGTCATTATTGACCGTAACGATCACGGTCTGCCCGTCACATTCCCTTGCAAACGCGTACTGGCGGTTTAAAAGCAGCAATTCTTTGTAATAACCGTAAGAAAGCGCCTTGGTACGCTGCCGGATCTTGCCGAGCGCGGCGATCAGGCGGGTAAAGGAATTATTTTCCGCGGCATCCGCATAATCGGAAAGATCAAGCGCCGGACGCAGGGAATCGTCGGAATAACGGTCTTTCTTTCCCTCAATTCCAAATTCGGAGCCATAGTATATGGATGGGATACCCGGCAGCGTATATAACAGGATATGTACCGGGGTAAAGTGCGCCTTATTGTTTAATTTTGTATAAATCCGCTCCACATCATGGTTGTCCACAAAGTTATAAAGCTTCAGGCCGTCCGGACGGCTGCCGCCCATTTCATACAGACGCTTGACGGTATGGGCGATTTCAAAATAATTATGGTCGTTGTGGCCGGAATATAACGCTTTGTGCAGGTTGTAATTCGTCACGGAATGCAGTGTCCCCTCATTGACCCAGCGCGTATAATCGCCGTGGATGACCTCGCCCATTAACCAGAAATCAGGCTTGACTTCCTCCGCCACCTGCCGCAGCGCGCGCATATAATCAAAATCCAAAACATCGGCGGCGTCCAGACGGATGCCGTCGATATCAAATTCACGGACCCAAAAACGGACGACATCACAAATATAATCGCGTACCTGCGGATTATGCTGGTTTAATTTGACAAGCAGATTATATCCGCCCCAGTTTTCGTAGGAAAATCCGTCGTTGTACTCGTTATTGCCCCAAAAATTGACATTGCAGTACCAATCTTTATAACGGGAGTTTTCCCTGTTTTTCTGTATATCCTGAAAAGCGAAGAAATCCCGTCCGGTATGGTTGAATACCCCGTCTAGAATGACCTTGATTTCCTGATTATGGCACTCTTTGACAAAATCCGTCAAATCCTGATTCGTCCCAAGGCGGCTGTCCAGTTTTTTGTAGTCTGTCGTTTCATACCCATGTCCAACAGATTCAAACAGCGGGCCGATATAAACCGCGTTGCAGCCGATTTTTTTGATATGGGAAATCCATGGAATCAGTGTCTGCAGACGATGCTGCGGCTCCCCGTACGGATTCTGCTTCGGCGCCCCTGTAAGCCCTAATGGATAAATGTGATAAAATACTGCCTCGTCATACCATGACATAGAATGCTACCTCCTAAATATGTTTTTGATTCTAAAAAACTCATGGATCCCATTATAGCATAAATATGGTGCGGGCGGTAGCTTTTTGTTAAGTTTCAAACAATGATTAACGTTTTGCATATGAAGTGTCATAATTTAGGATGGAAGCATAAGTTGGCCAGTGATTGATTTTACGGTGCACAAGGAGGACTCTGACATGAATACAGACAGGCAAAAAGAAAGAAAAACAGACCGCATACACTTTGGAGGATTATTTCGGACGATATTCGGTACCTCCATGCTGTGCATGCTGATTCCGCTGGCCGTTACGGTTATTTTTTCGGTCATGTCCATCCACAACCGTTTGTAGACAATGGAAAGTGAAAATCTCATGGAACTGTCCGGCGAAAAGATGAATGAACTGAGCCTGTTTATTAAAAACCAGTCGGAACTGACCAAGGCACTGGCCGGCTCGCCTTTTATCGCGCAGGCAGTCGCAGACCAATACCACGCCGGAACCCTAAACCCTGCTGAAAATGAAAAGCTGATGCGGAACCTGACGGATATTTTTGAAAGTGAAAAAGGATTATATGAAAACTTTTTTATCACCTGTGGGGCTACAGGAATCGCAGACGGCCTAAACGGCGAAACGCTGCATGAGGTAACCGGCGAACCGTGGTATGATACGTGTATGAAAGAGGGTTCTTTTATCGGCAATAACATTTCTCCTGTAACAGGAAAGCCCGTCTATGTCATTTCTTATGCGATCGCAGATCCCAAAACGGGAGAATTTGTAGGCGGAATCAACAATTCCATAGACCTGGCGGCTATGACACAGTCCATCACACAGGTGAGAAGCGACGATCTGCAGATTTTGATTATGGATCAGGAAGGGCTTGTTGTCGCCAGTATGAATGAAAATGAAATCCTTTCCCTAAACCTGAATGAAGAAAACGAGAGTACCGCTTCTATTATGAAAACCGCCGTGCAGGGCAAATCCGCAAAGGTATCTTTCGTGTTAAACGGTATTTCAAATATCGGCGCCGTATCGGAAAGCGACGGCATGTATACGCTTGTTTTCCTGCCGGAAAGCGTTTTTACCTCGGCCATTTATTCCTTGTTGCGCGGCATACTGGTCGTAGCAGTCATTTCCTTTATTGCGGCGACGCTTTTTGATATTCGAATCGCGTATTCCATTATTCATTCGCTCAACCGCATGGTTGCTATTATCAAACGGAATGGGAACGCGGATTTTTCCCAGGATATTCCGAAAAAACTATTAAAACGCAAAGATGAAATCGGTACGCTGGCAGTATCCATGGAAAAAATGCAGACCAGCATCCGCAGACTGTTCCAGGATATTATGAACGAAACCGGTTTTATGGATGACAATGTAGAACACTCAAACGAAAAAATACAGATACTCGCAAATAAAATCACAACCGTAAATGACCTGACGGTAGAACGGGCTTCCGAGATGGAAGAAACCGCCGCGGGTACCGATGTAATGATGGATAATACAAGCAGTATGATTTCTTCGATTTCTTCGATCAACGAAGATATTGCACACGGCAAAGAAGTTGCGGACGGCATCAGCCTGCGGGCAGAAAATCTAAAGCAGAATGCTGTACAGTCACAAAAACAAGCGGAAAAATTAACGAGTGAAATCAACCAAAAGCTGCGCGACGCCATTGAACAGTCAAAACAAGTTTCAAAGATTCATGAATTATCGGAAAGCATTCTTGAAATTGCCTCCCAGACAAACCTGCTCTCGCTCAATGCCTCCATTGAGGCCGCCAGAGCCGGAGACCATGGAAAAGGATTCGCGGTTGTCGCGGAAGAAATCCGTGTACTGGCGGAGAACTCCCAAAATTCCGTTACCGCGATTCAGGATGTCACAAATCATGTCGTAATTGCCGTACACAACCTGTCCTCAAACGCGGAAAAGGTGCTCCGATTTATCGATGAATCCGTCATTGCTGATTACCAAAAACTGGTGGACATCGGAGAACAGTATTATACGGATTCCCAATCCGTAAAGCAACTGGTAGAAGCTATCCATACATCCTCCCAGGAACTCACACAGGCAATGGAAAGTATCGGCAAGTCCCTGCATGAGATTGCAGCCGCCAACAACGACGGTGCGGCGGGCATCCATCAAATCGCAAAAAACACAACCGATATTTCTGAAAACGCAAACGATGTATCAGAAATGATGGGTTCTGTCAAAGACAGCGCCCAAAAATTAAAGCAATCGATCGGACGTTTCTCTGTTTAACCAAACAGGAACGGGCTGTCCAAACATCGGCTGTTCTTTACGGCTTCCTTTCTGCGGGAGGCCGTAAACAGCATTCTATTTCTCATTCACGATGTCGCCGCTTTTCCCCCCTGTTTTGCGGCACAGATAAATCTCCCCGATTTCCATAGACTTATCCAACGCCTTACACATGTCGTAAATGGTCAATAACGCGGTACTTACCCCCGTCAGCGCCTCCATTTCCACCCCGGTCTTTCCCGTTACCTTTACCGTACAAAAGCAATAGATTTCCTGCTCCCGCGGTTTCATCTCAAACCAGATCCTGCAGTTTGTCAGCGGAAGGATATGGCACATCGGGATTAGATCCGATGTCTTTTTCGCTCCCATAATGCCGGCTGTGGCCGCTACGGAAAGTACGTCCCCTTTTTTTACCGTGCCTTGTTCGACCGCTTCGTACACTTCTTTACTGACGCGTATTTTTCCGGCCGCCGTCGCTTCGCGCACGGTATCCGCTTTTTCTGTGACATCCACCATAATCGCATGTCCGTTTTTATCAAAATGTGTCAGTTCCATCTCTTCCCCCATTAAATTTCCAATAAGCTAGTCACGTTCTGATAACCAAGCCGCGCCGCAAGCTGTTTAAGCCCTTCCAGCGCTTCTTCCTGCGAATAGCGATGTTCGTTTAAAAATGCCGGATCTTTTGCGCCCGTATATTCATAAAAGAAAATCAACGCGGCAACCGCTTCCCGGTCTGTAAGGTCGATGTCATCCAACAGCGTGTTTTCCGCCTCATTCATTTCCCCGCGGTCAACCATCGCTTTGATTTCTTCCATTTTACCGCCGGATATCCCGTATGGATTTTGGCTTGGCTCCTCGGACCGGGCAGGCTGCCTGCCGAAAATCAGATTGATCAATACCCGGGCAATCGCTTTGATTAACCGCATAATATAATCTTTTTCGTCTTCGTAATTCATAAAAATCCCTCCTGTCTGCATCGGTCAGGCCCGCTGGTCTTGGCCTGCCTGCACTTTTCATTCTACCCCGCAAAAAATAGCTTGTCAATAAAAGAAAACAAAACAAACCGCTTGAAAAAGCGGCCTGGTCTGCTAATAATGCCTATAAAGAAAGGAGGTTACACATGCAGGCATTTGAACAGAAACGATTGTACACAATAGATTTTTCACGCAAAGATCCAGGTACGGATCTTTGATTCTCTTGTTATTGATTTTTCGATGCTGCAGTTTTGATTACCACGCATCCCTTAAAAACTCCACAATCTCCACCGCCTTTGGCGGACAGCCGCCCAGCGTCTTTTCAAAGCATTTTGTACACTGCCCGACCCCGATCGATCCTGTCTTCCCCCGGTATCCCTGCCCGATTGCGATGGAACCTGTTTTATGGCCGCGCAGCGCGCCCTCGTCGTTTAGACGGTCAAGCGCATAGATCAGGGAACCGTAGCAGGCGGAACAGGCGTCTTTTGGATTTGCATACGCAGCCAGCCTGGACACCCGCTGGGTGCGGTGCATTTTTTTCAGCTCGGGCGCGCTTTCGTTTAAAGGTATGATAGCTGCACCCGCCACGTCGGTACTTCCAATGCCCAACTGCTCCGCCAGGCGGATATAGGCGATATCTTTTGGGCGGTGTCCCATACTCTCGGCCGCAAAGCTGTCGCAGAGCACCGGGTCCCGGAAACCAAGCACGCGGTTCATCGTGACCGGATTGCCGCCCTCCTCGAAATCCAGGTCGCCGCATATATTATCCACCAATATAAAATCCTGATGGATCACGGTATTTAAATGGGCAATCGGTTTGTGCAGGCCAAGCGTATGGAACCTGCGTTTTTCTGTATTCGGTATCAAACCCTTGCTGTTTTTCAGGGCACAGGTCACCGTTGTCTGGCAGTGCCCTTTCAATACCGGCATATTGATCAGATAATCCAAGGCGCATGCTTCGCTGCAGACAGAAATCGGCATTCCGGCGGCATCCAGCGTCTGAAAGGAATCTTTTTGCAGGTCCAGGAACGGAACCTGGTGTTTTTTACAGATATCATAAATACCGCATACCCGTACTGCCTGGCAAGTCAGGTCGCCGATCCATGATCCTTCCAGCACAACCAGGTTACGAAACCCCGCTTCTTTCAAATAAGTCAGCACGCCGTCCACAAGCTCCGGATGGGTCACGGCCCCTGTGGACGCCTTTTTAGCGGCCAGTATATTCGGCTTGATCCCCACCCGTCTGCCGCGGTCCCCGATGTCTGCCGCCACGTCAGCCGCCTGCAGGATCCGGATCGCCATCTGTTTGTAATCCTCACCTTGTATCGTATAAATATCATTTCGGGACATTTTATTCCTCCTTGCCTGTTGTCTGAACCGGCGCGTCTTGTTTTTCCTGTATACCGCTTCTTTGCCGGATCCGGTTTATTCGATTCCATATTTTTTCATTTTGCGCCAAAGGGTCGCCGTGCTGATGCCAAGCAATTCCGCCGTTTTCTGGCGGCTGCCGCCGCAGCGGGCAAGCGCTTGTTCGATTGCTTCTTTTTCCGGCGGTTCGTAGATGACAACGCTTTTTACTCCGCCGTGTGTTTCGATCTTTGGATACAGCTCCCGCAGCAGGCCGCGGATCCATACCTCGTCCATATTCCGCTTATGGGCAGTCAGCACAAGCCGCTCGCAGAAGCGTTCCAACTGCAGCGCGTTCCCGTCCCAGCGTGCATTGCACAGCTCCTCCATACCGCCCCTGGTCAGGCTGACCCGTTTGGAATATTTTTTGTTGTACTGCCGAAAATAATTCTGTACCATGCCTGGTATATCTTCCCTGCGCTCCCTAAGCGGCGGCAAGTGTATGGCAAAGGCATTGAGCAAATAATATAAATCTTCGCGAAACTGCCCGTTCATCACCTTTTCGGCAAGCTCCGCCCGCGCGGTCGCGATCAGGCGCACTTCCATGGACGGGATTTCTTCGATATCCGTTTTCATAAATACTTTATAGCGCATCACGCGCAGCAGGCGGTACTGGCAGCGCAGGCACAACTCGTCGATATCACGGATTAACAGCGTGCCGAACGCCGCCCGCTCCAACGCCCCTTTTTCCCGCCCTGTCTCGTCTTCCTTGCCAAATAAAACCGCAATCTGCTGCTCTTCGGTCATACCGCTGCAGTTTACGGTTAAATAGTGGCTGTTTTTCTGATAACCGTTTTTGTGGATGCCCTGCGCAAACAGTTCTTTTTCTGTTCCGGTTTCCCCGTAAATAATCACCGGGCCGCTGGAGAGCGCATAGGTCCTTGCCAGTTCGATGCATTGCTTCATCCGCTCGGATTTTGTTTCTATTTTGTGAAAATCCCCCAGGCTGAAATAGCCCAAAAGCAGATTGTCCCCAAACAAATCCTGGCTTTTGCTGCTTCCGGTCGGGATTTTATGTATGGAAATAATAGCACCCGCGATTTTGCCGTCGTAGGCAATCGGCGCAATGGAACTCATATACGAATCCCGCCCGACCGCCAGCGTCGTAGTCATGATTTCCCGTTCGCCCCGCAGCACACGGTCCAGATAGCTTTCTTCCAACTGCGGCATGACCTCGGTCATCCGTCTGCCGATAAAGGAGGCTTCGGTCTGGTTTAAAATCCAAGCAGCCGCGTGGTTGGCCGCTGTGACTATTTTTTGCATGTCTACCTTGAAAACGCCGTTGTAGACGGTTTCGAGCACGGTCATAAACTGCGCGTTATTTTCCTTTTCCACCTGCGACGTATATACCATCTTGCACGCGACATGCAGCGCCTTGCGCAGGGAATCCTCCCTGGTACGCAGAAATAACGCCTGCGTCGCAGGATACTGCCGCATGCACTTTAACACCCGTTCGCCGCCGATCACTAAATCCGCCCCTTCCGCGACCGCCTTTTGCGTTATCGTTTCAATCCGGCTGCGGTCCTCATAAGTATAAAACCGCAGCCGTACATGAAAGATTTCATCCATATAGCTGGAATCCGGAAACATCGTATAATGCCCGATCAACGCGATCACCGGGTTGTCCTTTTGCACCAAATGTTTTGCCTCTTCGACCAAAAGCCCTACTTCCTGCCCGGTCATAGAAATATTGACAAGCGGTATTTTGGTGTATTCCCGTATCAAATCCGCCTGCAGCCCGCGCGCCACAATCACATTCGCGCCGTCTTGAATCGCTTCGCGCGCGGTGCGCACGGCCGCGTTTGTATGGATCACCTGTACGCTGCAGGACTCTATTTTTTCCTCCGCTATAATCTGTAAGGCGTAATCCGCCAATTCCTGGTTGGGGACGAGCACATGTATTTTGGCCATTTCCGGTTTCCTCCGAAGTTTGCATAGGATGATTCTATGATACGCATTTCCGTTTGGTTTTTCAAGGTTTTTGTAGGAATTGCCATGGTCGCGCAAAACTGGAAATGGGAAGCAGTGTCCTGCTTCCCGTTATTCTAGGTAATCGGCGCCGGATTAAAAATACACATATCATTATGGAATCCATACTGGTCGCTGTACGGCTGCCTGACGCCGCTTGCGACATCCAAAATCATATCAAAAATCTCCGTCCCGACATCGGCAATCGTCTTTTCCCCGGTCGCCACATCGCCCGCCGAAATATCTATTAAGTCAAACCAGTGCGCTTTCATTTCATTGCGGCTGCAGACTTTGATCACCGGGCTGATTTCCAGGCCGTACGGCGTGCCGCGCCCGGTCATAAATACCTGCAGCCCGATGCCGCTTGCGACCTGGCTCGGGCCGCAGACAATGTCGCTGGCCGGCGTCGCCGCATAGATCAGCCCGTGTTTCGTAGGCTTCTGCGCCGGGGAAAGTACTTCCACAATCGGGCTGGTACCGCTTTTTGCGATACTCCCCATCGCTTTTTCTACAATATTCGCAAGCCCGCCCTTTTTGTTGCCCGGCGTCGGATTCGCGTCACGGTCTACCCCGCCGTCTTCCAGATATTTGTCATACCAGCGCATTTCTTCGGCCAGACGGTCGCGCGTACCGGCGTCCGGACACCGCGCCGCCAGCATATGCACGCCGTCACGCACTTCCGTAACCTCGCTGAATAATACGGTTGCCCCGCCGCGGACAAGCATATCCGCCGCGTAGCCCGCGCTTGGATTTGCGGAAATTCCGGAAAAAGCGTCGCTGCCGCCGCACTGCATGCCGATCAGCAGGTCGCTTAACGGAAGTTCTTCCCTTTTTCGTTCATTTAGTTTTTTCAGCTTCTGCTGTGCCATGTCTAAAATCGCCTGCATCATGGCATCGTGCCCTTTA
>CAJUIH010000065.1:0-5018 GCA_910586045.1 uncultured Eubacterium sp. | reverse complement strand
CCTTTTCGATATCGCATAGGGCGATTTTATGCGCCTGCGGGATATCCTGCCTGGCTGTCAGCCCTTCGGCGACAACGGTGCCGGCCGCGATATCATGCACCGCAATTGCTACGTTGTCCTGTTCGTTTATTTTTACATAACTACGTTTTGCCATTTATTTTCCCCCATACCTTTGCAGACAGGTTCTTCCTGTTTATGCATCCCTTTCTTCTCCCCCGATCAGCAGCACGGCTACATCGTTTACATTGGTTCCGGTCGCCCCTGTCACAATTAATCCGCCGCACTGCCCAAGCGCATGATACGCGTCATTTCGGTTCAGTACGTCATAGATTGCAAGCCCCATTTTGTCCAGCCGTTCTTTCGTCCTGCTGTCGCAGTAACCGCCCGCCGCATCCGTCGGCCCGTCCGTCCCGTCACTGCCTATGCTGAATACCGCCGTCCTTTCCAGACCCGCGATTCCCAAAGCCGCAGACAATGCCAATTCCTGATTGCGCCCGCCTTTTCCGGTTCCGGTCAAATGTACGATCGTTTCCCCGCCGGCGATAAATGCCCGTTTTTTCCTGTTGCGCGCATAGGTTTTCGCGATCGACGCCAGAAAAGAACCGGCCTCTTTCGCCTCGCATTCCAAATGGTCTGTCAGGATCATACTTTCATAACCAAGCTTTTCACACGCCTGCGCAGCCGCCTGGCACAGGTTCCGCACGCTTCCTGTAATCTGCGTTTCGACATTGCGCAGTTCTTTCGGCGTTTCCGTTTTCAGGCACTGCAGCGCCTGGCTGCTGAGCTTTAAGTGGTATTTTTCCGCGATAGACAGGGCGGATGCACAAGTCGACGTATCCGGATAGGCCGGGCCGGACGCAATCATGTCCAGCGGATCCCCTAAAATATCGCTGAGCACGATGCTGTATACATGCGCCGGTTCGCACAGTTTTGCGAATTTTCCGCCTTTTACACCGGAAAGCCGCTTGCGGACGGTATTCATTTCCACAATATCCGCCCCGCAGGCCAAAAGCTGTTTGGTAAGGTCCGCCAGTTCTTCCCCGGAAACCAACGGTTTTTCAAACAGCGCCGACCCGCCGCCGGATAAGAGGAATAAAACGGTATCCTCCACGGCAAGGCCGCTGACAAGGTCCAGCGCCGCCTGTGTTCCTGTAAAAGAGTTTTCATCCGGCACCGGGTGGCCTGCCTCGTAACAGGCCATCCGGTCGATTTCCCCTTTTACATGGTCGTATTTTGTTATGACGACGCCGCTTTCTATTTTACTGCCTAACAGCTCCGACGCGGCTTTTGCCATCTGCCATGCCGCTTTTCCCGCTGCTATGACGAATAGTCTGCCGCCGTCAAATTTTTTTTCGGCCAATGCCTGCTTGACGGCCTGATCCGGCAGTACCTGCTGAATCGCTTCTTTGATAATCCGATCTGCATCTTCCCGTAACGACATACTGTTTTGTTCCTTTCCAAAATTGCTTACAAAAGTCCGGCCTTTTCCATTTCCGTCCGGATGTTGCCCAATGCCGGCCCCTCCGGCGTCGGCAGGTTCGGCGTATACGGCGCTCCGACGTTTCTGCCGCGCAGGTTCGCCATATCCTTTGCCGCCACCGGGAAGCTTGCACCGTCCATGGAAAGGCGCACCGGGTTCAGCTTAAACTGCGCTTCCAGCGAACCTGCCAGATCGCCCGCTATATATTTGTTGTAAATATCCGTGATAAGCTCCGGCATAAAATTGCCCGCCGTGCACACACCGCCGACCGCGCCGTGGCACAAGGATGCGTACAGCAGCGTATCCTTGCCGCCGAATACCTTAAATCCGACATCCCTTGTCCTGCGGATAAATTCCGCCGTCTGTGTCATATCGCCGCTTGTATCTTTCATACCGACAATATTTTCCACTTCATGCGCCAGCCGCTCCACCAACCCCGCGGACATCGTATAGCCGACCCGGCCCGGATTATTGTACAGCAGCACCGGTACGTCAGGCACCGCCTGCGCAATTGTCTGAAAATGCGCGAACAGTTCTGCTTCGGTCGGCTTTAAAAACATCGGCTGAAGCACGGAAATGCCCGCCGCTTTGTTTGCCGCGGCCATTTTTGCAAGGCGCACGCATTTTTTTGTACTGATCGCGCCGATTCCAAAATAAACCGGCACCCTGCCTGCCGCCTGGTCTGCCATAATCCACAGGCCGCGCTCCATTTCTGCTTCCTCGATCGAATAAAATTCACCGTTGCTGCCAAAGGCGAGAATGCCTTGGACGCCGCCTTCGATCACATAGTCGACCTGTTCGCGCAATTTCTGCTCGTCAATCTGTTCTTCCTGGTCAATCGGGGTCAGAATGGGAACGACGACCCCTTTGATAAAATCCGTATTCATTTCTTTCCCTCTCTTTTCTTTCTGTACAAATTCTCTTTCTATACAAATTCTTTGCATCCGCCGCCGCAAAGCTTAATGCATGAACATAGACAACACTAAAAGCTCTACAATGCCGACGCCTGCCATAATCAGCGAAATAGCCGTCTTGCAGCGGATCTGGTCTTTTAGCTCCGTAACTCCGAACATGCCGTTCCATACCCAAAACCCGCTGTCATTAAAGTAAGAAAATGAGATCGCGCCGACACAGCAGGATACCGCCATCAACAGCGGGCTGACCGAAATCGCCCCCATCAGGGATGCGGAAAGGGACGCTGCCGTTGTAATGGCTACGGTCGCGGAACCAAGGGCAATACGCATCAGCGCCGCGATAATAAACGGGATTAAAATTGCCGGAAGCGGCATTTTCATTACGACTTCCCCAAGCGCCGTGCCGACTCCGCTGACTTTGATCACGTTGCCGAGCGAACCGCCCGCACCGGTAATCAGCATAATAATACCCGTGCTTTTGATCGCATCGTCCATGATTTTGAGTACTTCTTTTGTATCATCCTTTGCCATCAGGCCGTAAATAGCAATTAAGGTACCGATGGAAAGGGCCACAATCGGCGCTCCAAGAAACGCCAGCACCGGAATGCTCGTCCCCGCAAGGTCTAAAATGGTATTTGCAAGGATTAATATGAGCGGTACTACAATCGGCGCAATGGACATGCCAAGCCCCGGAAGTTTTTTCTGTCCGATCATGTGGTCCAATTCTTCCATGGATTTTATGTATTCCTGCCGGAACTCTTTGCGCTCAAACCCGCCGTCGTCGGTCGGAACCTGATAGATTTTCTTTCCAAGCCTCTGGCAGTAAATGACCGCTATAATCATCATTGGTATGGATATCAAAGAACCGCAGATAATCATCTGGCCGACATCCACCCCAAGCATGCTGGCTGCTGTCGTAGGACCCGGCGTCGGCGGAACCAGACAGTGCGTCAACTGCAGGCCCGCCGCCATAGCAAGCGCGAGTCCAACCAGCGATTTGCCCGTTACTTTAGAAATTGCCTTACAAAGCGGTGCAAAAATAACGATCGCAGAGTCCGCGAATACCGGAATCGCGATAAACCATCCGGTAATGGCAAGCGCCCATTCCTCTTTTTTCTTGCCGACTGCCTTAATAAAGGAATAAGCCATTTTTTCAGCGGCGCCGGATTTCTCCAGAATACCGCCCATCATAACGCCCAGCCCGATAATGATTCCGGTACTTTTAAGCGTACTGCCGAACCCTTCCTGGATCGCCGTTACAAGGCCTGTGATCTTTGTACCATCCTCCTGGGCAAGATCTACCAGAGGCATGCCCCCGATGATGCCCGTAATTCCCGACGCTATCATCAGGGCAATAAAGGTATGCACTTTCGTCTTTGACACAAGCACAACCATGATAAGGATACCTACAATCAGGCCGATCAGCATACGTGTAGATTCACTCATTTTTCTCACCTCGTAATCTTACAATAAAGCCCTGTTCGTGTGCAACCGGAAATGAAAAAGGCTTTACCGCACTCTTTCTTCTTTGGAGTAGTCCTAACTTTCTTGTTTCTTATTTTTCTTTTACAATGCTCGTACCGGAAATCTTCTCGTAATATTTGACAATGCTGTCATGGTCTTCCTTTTCGCAGCCTTCGGCCTTTAAAAACTGCATGACTTCCATCATCTGCGCCGTTAACGGAACCGGGGAGTTGATCGCATGCGCCGCGTTCAGCGCGTTATTCAGATCTTTGATATGCAGTTCGATACGAAATCCCGGATTGTAATTGCCCGAAAGCATCATCGGCGCTTTCGCGTCCATCACGGTAGAGCCTGCGAGTCCGCCGCGGATCGCCTGGTATACCAATTCTGGATCTGTGCCGGCTTTTTTCGCAAAGGTCAGCGCTTCGGATACCGCCGCGATATTCACCGCTACCACAATCTGGTTTGCCAGTTTTGCCACATTGCCGGAACCAAGTTCGCCGACGTAAACAACCGAACCTGCCATAACCATTAACAGATCATAGTATTTGTCAAATAATTCTTTTTTGCCGCCAACCATCACAGACAATGTGCCGTCAATGGCTTTCGGTTCCCCGCCGGATACCGGGGCGTCCAGCATATCGATCCCTTTTTGGGCCAATTCCGCCCCGATTTTTTTGCTTTCTACCGGATCAATGGAGCTCATATCGATCAGAACCGTACCCGGTTTTGCGGTTTCCGCTATGCCGCCCTCGCCAAAGACAGCCGCGCGTACATGCGGGGAATTAGGCACCATAGTAATGATCACATCGCACTGCTGCGCTGCCTGCGCGCCGTTTGCCGCCGCCTGCGCACCCATCGCGACCAACTCGTCCACCGATTCTTTCTTGAAATCGCAAACTACCAGGTCATAGCCTGCTTTCACCAGATTTTTACTCATCGGTTTCCCCATAATGCCCAGTCCAATAAATCCTACTTTCATGATTGCTTCCTCCTTATTTTAAATGGTTTTTCGTTCCTTTCAAGTGTATTATATTGCTGTATATGCCGATTTACTATTGACATATCAAATAAAAAAACAATTATTTTTTATTTCATGTGCATTATCATTCAATATATAAAATGAAATATTTCATTTTATTTCCAATGTGAAATATTCC
>CAJUIH010000064.1 GCA_910586045.1 uncultured Eubacterium sp. | reverse complement strand
GACGGGGTTCCATACAGGGGGCAGGTGGTAAAAATGGGCACGCCGTGTTACGTCAAGCCGTAATGCATTTTGCGGAAGAGCTTCGGGGATACAAAACTGAAAAAGGGACGATCCGTATCCCTTACGGCAAAGTTGACGCCGCATTGATCGAAAAGATCGCAAAGTGGTGCTGGCAGACCGGAAACCATGCGTAGCTATAAGAAGAGCTGCCTTGGAAAAAGTATAGCGGACAAACAAAAACAGGGTCATGTGTACGCAGGGCATCAGCCAAAAAGGCCGGTGCTTTTTGCGTGAAAGGGGTGTTTTCTATGCACCCAGTGAGCGATGCGTTCCTGCAGGCGGTGCAGGAAAATCATCATTCCGATTTGCTATTGCCCAGTTTGTCTTTTTCATGCTTAAAACCCCACTTCATAATTTCATAGAATATTGGCATCAAATCCCGCCCCCGCTCTGTGAAAGAATACTCTACATGGGGAGGGATTTCATTAAATTGTTCCCTATGGATAAAGCCGTCTGCCTCTAACTCTCGAAGGGCATTCGTCAGCATAGTGTTCGTGATCCCAGGCAAGTCCTTTTTCAAAACGCCAAACCGAACCGTATCATAAATGCACAACTCATACAAAATCCGTGTTTTCCATTTGCCTTGCAGCATAAGTAAAAGCGGCGTCACGGGGCAATTCCCCAATTCAGTTACAATCCCCTCTTTGACCTTAGTTAAATATTCCTCGTAGCTCATGTATTCATCCATGTTCAAAACCTCCTGCATCTTGAGAGATATATAAACGGCGTAAAATTTCAGCACAATATCATTTGTTTCTTGCCCGCCGTTTATCGGGTTTATTGTGCAGTATTCAATCACCGAATATATAGTATAAAATTTGATACCATGTATCAAATTTCTGCGTACTTGATTTCTGTGTTGGATATAGTATAATTTTTGTATCAAAGGAAGTCAATAGGAGACAAACGTAAAATGGCAAATACTTATTTCTGACAAAGAGATAGAAGTCTATTCGGGCACTGTGCCTGATTGTCCCATTGTCTATCAATGAGATATAGGAGGAATTTATTATGACGGATACCATTTATTCGCTTTTTGAAGCCGCTGTTGCAAACCACAAAAACGAGCCTGCCATCATTGAGAATCAACGAACCGTGACCTTTGGCGAACTATCTGGTCTGGTGGATAGGATTGCCGGCTGTTTCCCGGAGGAAGTCCATAGCGTAGGGATCGTTATGAACCATCGGGCCGAGATGATTGCATCTATGCTGGCGGCCTTAAAACTGGGGGCCCGGTATGTGCCGGCAGAACCCAGCTTTCCTACCGGCAGAATCCAATTTATGATGAATGAGGCAACGGTCGATTTTATTCTGACGGAAAAAGAGCATGAAAATAAGCTGGAGGGTTTTCAGGCCAAGCTGCTGGACTGCGAAATCTGCGGCGCACCACAACCTGCCCCCTCCGGCGGGGAGCATCAGGACCCGGAGCAGCCTGCCTACGTTCTCTATACATCCGGTACTACGGGACGGCCCAAAGGGGTCTGTGTAACCAATGGGAATGTCTGTCACTATATTCGGGCCTTTGCTGAAGAATTTCACCCCTGTCCTGGCGATATTATGCTGCAATATTCCGTCTGTTCCTTTGATATTTTCGTTGAGGAGGTGTTTTGCAGCCTGCTGAATGGCGCAGCCCTGGCAATTCCGGCCGACGAGGACAAGCAGGATATACACACCCTCATGGCATTTGTGGAGAAGCATCGTGTGACCATGCTCAGCGGCTTCCCTTACCTTTTGGCGGAAATGAACCATCTGCCGGAAATCCCGTCCTCCCTCCGGCTTTTAATCAGCGGAGGCGATGTACTGCGGGGCGTGTACATAGACCGCTTGCTGGATAAGGCGGAGATTTACAACACCTACGGGCCGTCCGAAACAACGGTATGCGCCTCCTACTACCACTGCAACGGCGGAACTGTTTTAGCCGATGGAACCTATCCGATCGGCCATCCGGTCAAAGGGGCAAAAATCCACATTTTAGACCAGGATGGCCAGGAACTTCCCGCCGGCGAAACGGGAGAAATCTGCATTTTGGGCGGTGGAGTATCCCTTGGGTATATTGGGGGCCGAAATGAAGAAAACAGGGCATTTGAGGCTTTGCCCAATGGCGGCATGATGTATCGAAGCGGCGATTTGGGCTATGTCCTCCCTGACGGCAATGTCGCATTTCTTCACAGGAAAGATTCGCAAATCATGATTTTAGGCAGGCGAGTGGAGGTGGCCGAGGTCGAATCCAGGCTCTATCAGTGCAGGAATGTGCAGCAGGCAGTTGTCCGTGCCTTTACGGATGAGGATGGGCTTTCCTATATGATAGCTTATGTGGTTCCCTCCAGCCAGGAGATGAAAGTTTCCGCAGTGAAACGAGAACTTGCGGAAAACCTGACCTCCTTTATGATTCCGGAATTTATTGTCAAAATGGAGCGTATTCCCTTAAATACCAACGGCAAACCGGATGTAGCCAAGCTGCCTGTAGTGATGAAAGCGGGGAATTTGTGATGGATATTAGGATATGCAAGGCAGACTTGTCTGATTTAGAACTGCTGATAAAATGGCGGCTGACGGTTCTGCGTGAAGTGTTCTCGGTTCCCACAGAGGATCCTATGACAGAACTGGAGCAGGAAAACAGGCGTTATTATCAATGCGCCCTCCCTGCCTGGAACCATATCGCCTGCTTTGCCTGCGCCGGATCGGAAGTTATTGGCTGCGGCGGCATCTGCTTTTATCAGGAGATGCCATCACCGGACAATCCCCAGGGCGGCTGTGCCTATCTGATGAATATTTACACCACACCCATGTTTCGTGGACAGGGCGTGGGGCAAAAAATTGTCCGCTGGTTAATCGGCCGGGCCAAAGAACGGGGGATTACAAAAATTTATCTGGAAACGTCAGCAGCCGGAAGAGGCCTATACAAAAATTTAGGGTTTTCCGAAATGAAAGATTACATGAAGCTGGAAGAAAATCATACTGGTTCGTAATGGAGATGGATTTTATTATTTTACAGGCATATAAGTATCAAGGTACTCCAGTATCTTCCGCATATATTGTGCATACATCTTACTGTCATTTTGTAATCCGTGTCCCGAATGCTTCATCTCGAAATACTGATAATCTACGCCATTGCTTTCCAGTGCCTGCTTCAATTTTAGGGAGGCCCTGAATGGCGGCACCCTATCCCATGAACCGTATGCCACAACAGTAGGGGCTGCATTTTCATTGATACACATTTCAGCGGAAATATTTTTCACTGACTCTTTATATTCACCAGTTTTAAACATGTCGTTTGTAATTTCATTTCCCGACATTGCATAAAATAAATCAGCTATACCCTGATAATCTCCGTTTGGGTCAAATGGGAGAGGCTTATTAGGATTTGACCCCATGTTAATCCAATCTTCCACATAAAAACAAGAGGGTCCGACTGCCCCAAAAGTCATTTTGACTGGCACGAGAGATTCGTCTGCATCACGATAGGCATATAGCATTGCAAGGGCATGACCTGCCGAGCCGCCGATTGACATTTCATTGATATGGTAGCCAAGTTTTTCTGCTTGTGCAACCACATAGGGCATACTCTCTTTGATTTCCACTGACTGCCTGTACACGTTTGCATCGGGGTGCTTCTCACTGAATAGGGTATAATTGATGCCTGCGGTCACATACCCCTTAGAGCAGAACCATTCAAGGATCTCGGCATCGCCCGACTTATCCCCGCCCATAAAACCGCCAGCATGTCAGTATGTACCATATCAACCGAATCATTCCAATCAACGGAAAATTCTTTGCTAAACGGGTTATATTTTATCTTAAATGCGACCGACCCGCTAAAAGCAATGATAAACGTAACAACATAGATAAATCCCCACATAACGCTGCCTTTCTTTTTTGTTTTCTTTTCTTTGCTCAAAGGAAATTACCTCCAAACATGGTGCCGCCAAGCAGGAGGTTCATAACCGCTCTTACGGCGAGCCGTCCTAGGATTACTGCCACAGCCTGATTTTTGTTAGGGTGTGCGGTTATTTCGTAAGACATTTGTATTGTCGTTATAATTGTATCAGTGATTTGTAAAATCTTAATAAGAGGAGAAAAAATGAGACAAAACAAGGAAACTGTATCACCGATGAGTAATTGGAAGAAATATTGAAGTGATAGCTTAATCCTCCGCATCAGCTATTGACAAAATGCCAGGTCTATGTTATTGTGTACTAGTACAAATAATACACACGATACGAATAATCGAATAGAACAAACCATAAGAAGTACAGCAATGCTGTAAGAAAGGAGGGATCCATGAATGCTGGAACTAAATTATCGGGATGCGAGACCTATTTATGAACAGATCAAGGACGGCCTGCGCAGATTAATTCTTTCGAATGTAATTCGCGAGGATGAAAAACTGCCCAGTGTGCGGGAATTAGCAAGCCAGCTTGCCATTAATCCGAATACAATTCAAAAAGCCTACCGTGAGCTGGAACAGGAACGGTATATTTATACGGTATCCGGCAGAGGCAGTTTTGCGGCGCCGTTAAGCGATGTCCGCTCGGGCAGGCGGGAAGAAATGTTCAAACAGTTCGATGGGGCCGTTACGGAACTGCTGTATCTGAAAACAAGTCCGGACGAACTAAAACAGCGGATTGACAGCCTGCAGAAGAATAACGGGGAGGTGCGGGAACTATGATAGAAGTGATCAATGTTACCAAGCGGTTTGACTCTTTTACAGCATTGGATCATGTGCATATGCATGTAAAAAAAGGAACGATCTACGGCCTGGTCGGGCCGAATGGCGCGGGGAAATCCACCATTATCCGGCATATTACAGGCGCGTACCGGCAGAATGAGGGAGAAATCCGGGTTGACGGCCAGATCGTATATGAAAATCCGGTCATAAAGGAAATGATCGCGTATATCCCGGATGATATCTTTTATTTTAATCAGGCCAATTTAAAGGATATGATGGTTTTTTATAAGAATATGTATCCGTCGTTTGATATCGAGCTGTATGAACGGCTGCAGGAGTGTTTTCCGGAGGTAAATAGAAAACGCGCGATCCGCAGGCTCTCCAAAGGGATGCAGAAACAGGCGGCATTTTGGCTTGCGATCTGCTGCCGGCCGCAGCTTTTGATTTTGGATGAACCGGTTGACGGCCTGGATCCGGTGATGCGCAGGCAGATCTGGCGGATTCTGATGGCGGACGTAGTCGAGCATGGCACCACGGTTCTGGTATCTTCCCATAATCTGCGCGAACTGGAAGATGTATGCGACCATGTGGGGATTATGCACCATGGCAGGGTAATTATGGAAAAATCACTGGATGACCTGCAGGGCAGCGTATCCAAAATACAGGTAGCGTTTGAAGAAATGGAACTGCCGGATTTCGCGGGCAGTCTGGATATCCTGCATCATGCACAGGCTGGCAGGGTGCATACGCTGATTATCCGTGGGGAGCAGGAACAGCTTCGGGCACAAATGGCTTCCTACCAGCCGATTTTACTGGATATTCTCCCGCTGACGCTGGAAGAAATCTTTATTTATGAATTGGGAGGTGCCGAGTATGAAGTCAAAGATATCCTTATATAATAAATCGGAATGGAACCGCTCGCTGGTCAACCGGGCGATTTTCAAGCGGAATATCCGCGAGTACTGGGGGGTATGGGGAGGGCTTTTGTTTTTATGGCTTTTGGTGTTTCCTCTGCTGTTATACTATAAATTGGAGGGTTTTAACCAGTTTGCGGAAAAAACCGATCCCGCATACCATACGATGCTTGCAAATGCAATGACCGAATTTTTATGGCAGAGACAGGGAAGTTATATTATGATCTTTGCCGTTTCTGCAATTGCGGCGGCAATGGCTGTATTTTCTTATTTATTTAAAGCCAGAAATTGTAATATGATGCATACGTATCCGGTCAGCAGGATCAGCCTGCTTACTACAAACTATGTATGCGGCCTGCTGTTTCAGATTGTGCCGTTGATTATTGGGGTAGCCGCGTCTATGCTTGTCGGAGCTGCGTTCGGCGCTTTGGATGCAGTGTCCGCGAGGAGTTATTTGACCTGGATCGGCGTTGCATTGGTAGAACAAATCTTTTTCTTTAGTATGGCGGTTTGTATGCTGATGTTTGTGGGAAATATAGTTGCGGCGCCTATTTTATATCTGATTTTGAATTTTTTGTATATGGGGTGCCAGATGATCTGGCAGGGAATGGTTGTAACGGTTTGTTATGGGCTGGATGACTTTTCCATGGAATCCAATCTGCTTACGCCGATCGTCTATATGCGGCGCCATATCGGGATTATGAGCGAAGGGGAAGAGGATGGTACTTTCCGCTATTTATTTTATGGAGGAACAGAGCTGGCTGTTTACGCGGTTGCGGCAGTTGTGTTTTTGATTATAGCGGTTGTAGTCTATAAGAAAAAACATGTGGAGACAGCAGGAGACATTATTACGGTACAATGGATGAAGCCGGTTTTCCGCTGGGGGACGGCGGTTTGTACTTCTTCGCTTGGAGCGCTGTGTGTCAGCGGTACGTTGTACAACACATCGTTTTCGGTTATTTTGATCAGTGCGGTTGTGATCGGCGTATTCGTTTTTTTCATCGCGCAGATGCTGTTGGAACGCAGTATGCGTGTATTTAGCAAAAAGAGGATCCAGGAATGTATTGTCTATACGGTTATACTTTGTATCTGCTATATCGGACTGGACGCGGACCTTTTGGGACTGGAGGGGAAAATGCCGCCAATCAACGAAGTTGAGAAAGTCACTGTGTCTGGCGGGATTGAATTGTATACAACGGATCCAAAGGAAATCGCATGGGTACAGGATATTCATAAACAGATTATTTCGTGTAAAGATGAGTTTGAGCGTACAACGGAATCCGAATTGTACAGCTACCTTAGAATTGATTATCAAATGACGGATGGTTCCAGACTGTGCAGGCATTATCAGCGGATTCCATTTAGCGATGCGCCGGACAGTGTCGGCGGGCGGATCACGGCTTATGCAAAACAGCCGGATGTGGTCATGAAACGGTATTTTGGCATTCATTATCCGGATATTGCGGTTTACGGAGGGAGAATCTTTGATTACGGCACAGGCGAAGAGGTCCGTCTTTCAGAAACGGATGCGAAGCAGCTTTATCAGGCGTTTCAAAAAGATGCCCAGTCCGGGAATATCCTAAATGATAAAATGACAGGAGAGCAGTTAGGGGAACTGACATTTAATGTCCGTGACGAGTTGGGATATAAATCCTATGGCAGCTACGGCCCGATGCAAAAAGACGCGGAAACAACGATTATATTTGATGATGCGGGGTTTCAAAATGTGCGCCAGGTAATGGAAAAACTGGGATATTTAAAAAAATAACAGCCCGATTTTTCAAAAAAACATCATTTTTCAGCAAAAATACACATAAAAGATCCATCTTAGGAAATACTGAAAAAAAGACAGACGAAAGACAGGCGCAGCGCCGCCTGCACAGCCGTCTGAAAAAAGGAGAATCAGTATGACACAGCAGATGGGAAGACAGAGCCTCCAGTTTGCGGAGGCTCCTTTTATTTTAAGCAGTGCGTCCGTAGCAGGTAAAAAGGAAGGGGAGGGTCCGCTTGGCGAGTCATTTGATATGGTATGCAGCAGCGATAAGTTTGGCGAGGATTCGTGGGAGGAATCAGAAAGCACGATGCAAAAAGAAGCTGCCGCGCTTGCTATGGGCAAGGCGTCCCTTGCGCCATCCGATCTAAGGTATATTTTTGCCGGGGATTTGTTGGGCCAGACCATTGCGACGTCGTTTGGGCTTATGGATTATGAGATCCCGCTGTTTGGTCTGTACGGCGCCTGTTCTACCTGCGGGGAAGCGCTGTCGTTGGGCGCCATGTGTGTGGCGGCTGGCTATGCGGATCATGTTTTGACCGTTACGTCCAGCCACTTTGCAAGCGCGGAAAAACAATTCCGTTTCCCGGTGGAATATGCGAACCAAAGGCCCCTGTCGGCAACCTGGACCGTTACCGGAAGCGGTGCTTTTGTACTCGGAAAAAGCGGCGGCAAAGCAAAAATCACGGGAATTACAACCGGGGTTATTATTGATTACGGAATCCGGGATTCCATGAATATGGGCGCGGCGATGGCTCCGGCGGCCGCTAAGCTGATTTTGCAGAATTTTGACGATTTTAGCAGACAGCCGACGGATTATGACCTGATTATTACCGGGGACCTTGGATATGTCGGGCAGGAAATTTTATGGAAGCTCGTCGGGGATCAGGGGTATGATATCAGCAGGAACCACAGGGACTGCGGCATTGAAATATTTGATCAGGAATCACAGGGGACGCAGTCCGGCGGATCCGGCTGCGGCTGCTCGGCCGTGACGTTAAGCGCGCATTTCCTGCCGCAGGTGGAGGACGGTACGTTGAAACGCATTCTGTTTGTACCGACCGGGGCGCTGCTTTCACAGGTCAGCTTTAACGAAGGGCAGAATGTGCCGGGAACCGCGCATGGAGTCGTAATTGAATACGCTGGGTGAGGTTTTTACCGAGAAAAGGAGGCGGAACTTTGGATTATATCAATGCTTTTTGGGTCGGCGGGCTGATTTGCGCGCTTGCCCAGATTTTAATGGAAAAGACAAAAATGCTGCCGGGGCGGATTATGGTAACGCTGGTCTGCAGCGGGGCGCTGCTTGGGTCCATTGGTTTTTATGAACCGTTGATTCAATATGCCGGAGCGGGCGCCAGCGTGCCGCTGCTTGGATTTGGAAACCTGCTCTGGAAAGGGATGAAAGAGGCCATTGACCAAAACGGGTTTATCGGGCTGTTTATGGGCGGATTTACTTCTTGTGCGGTCGGCGTATCCGCGGCGCTTGTGCTCGGCTATCTGGCTTCGCTGATTTTCCAGCCAAAGATGCGCAAATAATGTATAGTTTGCGCCAGGGTGGAAATAATAAGGATACCATCCGGACATTCGGCGGGAAATCGCACCGGAGTGCATGGATGATACTATTTTAATAAAGGAGAAAAACAGGATGAAAAAGATCATGTTGGGCCTTATGACGGCTCTTGCATTGACTGTCATAGTTGGATGCGGTACAACGAACAATGACAACAACGGCACAATGCAGGATAATGGGGCAGAAAATGGTGTGAACGACAACACAAACTCCGTAACAAACGGCACGGACCAAAACGGAACGCAGAACGACGGAAACGTGGTAGATGATGTCGTAGACGGTGCGGAAGATGTAGGGCAGGATGTCGTAGACGGGGTAGAAGATCTCGGAGACGATTTAACCGGAACGGACAATACAGCCGGAACCGGAAATGACGCGGCAAACGGAACCGGTACAAACGGAACCGATACAAAAGGCAATGGCACGACAGGAAATGACGCGGCTGGTACGCAGAATCCAACAGATCGGGACCGGGCTGATAAAAAAGACCGATAAGCTCGTAAAATATGATACGTGTATTTCAGAATCCCTGTAATTTTACAGGGATTCTGTTTGATTCCATTTGATTTCATTTTTGGCTGTTATGCATTTACCAAGTACACATAGTGACCGCTTGCGTGAATTAAAACATTTCGTAAATCTATTTTTTTCCCTTTTAAATCTTTCTTTTTAATCGTGATGCTGAAATCCCTGCGGTCATGGTCTGCGACCGAGACATTGACCTTGGATGCTTTATAGCTGCATACTGTTTTATTGGAAGCATCTTTAATCTGGATCCGCAGATCGGACAGGTACCTGGCATAATTGCCGGTATTATTAATTAACTGCATCTTGATTTTGAGATTTCCGCTGGAATCGAAAGAAGCCTGGTACGCTTCGCAGGCAGCCAGCTTTTCATCCAGGTCGGCATTCGTATGCTTTTGAATGGAGTACACATTCGTTTTGACACTGACGCTGCATTTTAACGTCTTGCCGTCCACAGAGGCCGTAATCGTGCAGTTTCCTTTCTTTTTCGCAGTGACTTTTCCGCTGCTGTTTACGGTCGCGATGGACGGTTTGCTGGATTTCCAGGAAACTTTGCCGGAATTGCCGGTTACTTTCAGGGTTTTTGAGAAACCGATGGTCAGCGGCAGCTTATTATGGCTGAGCGCGGCCTTGGATTTGGTGTCGATGGTTACGACTAATCCGTAAATAATGTCGTCGGCGAATGTAAGTTCAGCGCTGTAGCTGCCTTTTGGGAGTTCGGAAACGCATGGATAGCCATACGAACCGTCTGTAAGCGGATGCCAGAGTGTGTCGTCGGCCGAAAATTGGTTGGAAGCAAAGAGCGAACCATTGCTTTTGTACAAGGACAGCGTAAAGTCAGTCGGTTCTGCTGTTACCACGATAATTGCGGTATCCGCAGCCTGCGGCATCGTGAACGATTCCTGTACCGGAGTACCGCCGGCCGCAACACGCGCGGCGGATGTCTGGTAAACGACTTGGGTTTTTGCATCGGCCTTTTGCGGATGGGCAAGGAGGACGCCTGCGCAGAATAAAATGGCAAGCAGGCAGCAGACGGGTTTTTTTAATAGATTTTTCATAAACGCTCCTTTCTAAGCTGCATGCAAATAAGTTTGCATGGTATTTGATATGGAATATTATAACATAGATCGATCCCTTTTTCCATCCGCAAACCGGTTTGTTTTTGTAAAAGTTTATTGACAAATCAAGGAAAAAGGAATACATTAGAATCAGTTTAGTTAAATTAATTAAATGTAATTAATAAATAAAGTTAATGTGCGGGCAAGAGTAAAGTCACCAAGGTTTTGCGCCGGCACAAAAAGGATGGATTGGTTATGCCAAAAGCAGTGAAACTGGCAGATATTGCACAAAAATTGGATGTAAGCACCGTAACCGTTTCCAAGGCGCTGTCCGGGCAAAAAGGCGTCAGTGAGGAAATGCGTGCAAAAATTAAACAGCTTGCACAGGAAATGGGTTATGTGAAAACAGAGGCATCGGACAGACAGAAAGAGAAAAAAAGCTATACGATCGGGGTTGCGGTCGCGGAACGCTATATTGGCAGCAACCAGCCTTTTTACTGGCAGCTTTACCAGGAACTTTCCCAGCGGTCCGTGCGTAAAAACTGCTTTGCCGTATTGGAAGTGATTCCTTATGAAATGGAAATACGGATGCTGATGCCAAAGATGGTAACGGAAGAAAAGATTGAGGCGATGATCCTGATGGGCACGTTTAAAATGGAATATACCCATTTCCTGCAGCAGAATGTCCGCCTGCCGTTTCTAATGCTGGATACGCTTTCACACGAAGGAGAGGTGGATACCATTGTCAGCAATAACCTGATGGGCGCTTACCGGATGTGTAATTATTTATTTGAGCTTGGGCACAAAAAGATCGGATTTGTCGGCACAAGGCTGGCGACGACGAGTATAGACGAACGGTTTCTTGGCTATTTAAAATCTGCCATGGAGCATGGCATGCAGATCCAAAACGAATGGCTGGTGGAAGACCGGGACCGTGATACTGGCAGGAGCGATTACCGGACGCATTACTGTCTGCCGGATCAAAATATGCCGACCGCGTTTTTCTGCAACAATGATATCGCGGCGAATGTATGGATCCACAAGCTTACGGAGAACGGCTATTCCGTGCCGGAGGATATCTCGGTCGTAGGCTTCGACAATTATATGAATGAGCCGTTTGCGAAAATCGGGATTACAACGTACGCGATCGATACAAAAAAAATGGCGAAACGAGCCATTCATGTATTACTGCATAAACTGGAAAATGCGGATTACAGTATGGGGATCTGTTTAATAGACGGAACGTTTATTGAGCGTGAGAGCGCGTGCCGGATTGGGCCGCCGGTGCCTTTTTTATAAAAATGGTTCCAAAATAACAGGACAGCATTGAGGTGGAAGAAATGGAATCCTATATGGTATTTAAAGATTTGGCAATTATTATTATCGCCGCAAAAGTCTGCGGGATTGCGGCCAGAAAATGCAAAGCGCCGCAGGTTGTAGGGGAGATTATAGCCGGGCTGCTGATCGGGCCCAGTATCTTAGGATGGGTGAATCAAACGGAGTTTTTGCTGGAGATGGCCGAAATCGGTGTGATTCTTTTGATGTTTTCCGCGGGGCTGGAGACGGATTTAAGAGATTTGATGAAAACAGGCCCGGTTGCGGCGCTGATTGCGTGCGCGGGCGTGTTTATCCCGTTAATCTGCGGTGCGTTGCTGTATATGGCGTTTTACGGCGCGGCTCCCTGGGGATCGGAGGAATTTTACAAGGCTGTATTTGTCGGCACGATACTAACGGCAACGTCGGTCAGTATTACCGTGCAGTCTTTAAAGGAGATGGGTAAATTAAAGGGAAAGGTCGGGACGACGATTTTAAGCGCGGCGATTATCGACGATGTGATTGGGATTATTGTGCTCACGTTTGTGATTGGGTTTAAAAGCCCGGATTCCGATCCGATGTCTGTCATTGTCAGTACCGTGTCTTTCTTTGCGTTTGCCATTATCGTCGGGTTTCTTAGTTACAAACTGTTTCAGATGGTAGATGCCAAATATCCGCATACAAGGCGTATTCCGATCGCGGGTCTGGCGTTTTGCCTTGCGATGGCGTATATTGCGGAGCGGTATTTCGGCATCGCGGATATTACGGGCGCTTATGTGGCGGGTATTATTCTTTGTTCCATACGGGATTCCGAGTACATAGCAGAAAAAATGGATATCAATTCCTATATGATGTTTGGGCCGATCTTTTTTGCGAGTATCGGACTGAAAACAAGTGTAGATCATGTAAGTATGGACATATTGCTGTTTTCCGCGGCATTTGTGGCGGTCGGCCTTGTTTCTAAAATTATCGGCTGCGGCCTGATGGCGCGCCTGTGCAAGTTTAAAGGCCTGGACTGTGTAAAAATCGGCGTCGGCATGATGACCCGCGGGGAAGTGGCGCTGATTGTTTCGCAAAAAGGGCTTTCCGCTGGGCTGTTAACGCCAGTCTATTTTACGTCTGTTATTCTGCTGATTATTGTATCCTCGATTGCTACGCCGATTTTATTGAAAGTATTGTTTGCGGCGGATGAAAAAGGGCAGGCGGGATAAAAATCTGGAGGTAGAGCGATGGAACAAAAAGGAAACGAATGCAATAGCGACGCCGAGCGCGCGCTGCTCGTAGGGGTAGATGACGGCACGGATCCGGACGGTTTTTCCCATTCAATGGAAGAACTGGGCAGCCTGGCCAAAGCCTGCTTTATGGAGCCGGTAGGGATGGTGACGCAGAAAATGGAAAGCGTTCACAAGGCTTTGTATATTGGTACGGGGAAAGTGCGGGAGGTAAAGGAAGCGGTTGGGTTTTTGGAAGCGGATCTTGTCCTGTTTGACGACACGCTGACGCCGTCGCAGTTAAGCAACCTGCAAAAAGAACTGGGCAAACCGGTTTTGGACCGCACAACGCTGATTTTGGATCTGTTTGCGGCCCGTGCCAGGACGCGTGAGGCGAAGCTGCAGGTCGAATCCGCCAGGCTAAAATATCTGCTCCCAAGGCTGGTCGGCATGCATGACGCGCTGACCAGACAAGGCGGTACAAGCGGCAGTATGAGCAGCCGCGGCGCGGGGGAGAAAAAGCTGGAGTTAGACAGGCGCAGGATCGAGCATAGGATTGCGGAATTGGGCAGGGAACTAAAAGAAGTATCCAAAGAACGGCAGGTACAGCGCAAAAGACGCCTCAATGCCAGGATTCCGCTCGTTGCGCTGGTAGGCTATACTAACGCGGGCAAATCCACTTTGCTGAATGCGATGATTGACGCCTATGGGAAAGACGACCGAAAAAAGGTTTTGGAAAAAGATATGCTGTTTGCGACCCTGGATACTGCCGTTCGGCGTATCTGCACAGGCGCCAACCAGGATTTCCTGCTGTCGGATACGGTCGGGTTTATCCATAAGCTTCCGCATGGACTGGTCAAAGCGTTCCATGCTACGCTGGAGGAAGTGGAACATGCGGACCTGCTGCTGCAGGTAGTCGATGTATCCGATCCCGGTTATAAAGAGCAAATGCGCACGACCGCAGACCTGCTGCGCCAACTGCATGCAACCGGGATCCCGATGATTACGGTCTACAATAAAGCGGATCAATGTATGGAACCCGTGGAGTTTCCCAAAAGGGCAGGATCCCATAAAATTTATATTTCCGCAAAGGATCCGTCGTCATTGGCGCTTTTGACCGAAATGATTATCGAATGCGTTTATGCGGATTATGTGCAGGCAGCGTTTTTGATTCCCTATGCGTCCGGCGACGTACTCTCAGCGCTGATGGAGCAGGCCCAGGTCATCCGCTGTGCGTACGAAGAAACGGGAACGCGGGTGGATGTGCGGTGCCACAAGGCGGACAGGGAGAAATATGCACGCTTTTTATGCGTGGACGGGGGAATGGGCCAGTGAAAAAAATCATGGTAATAGAAGATGACCGGGCGCTGTGCAGCGGAATTTGCATCGCTTTACAGTCCCAGACCAGCCAGTTTGTACCATGCTCCTCTATTCGCGAGGCACAGCAGAAACTGTGTCAGGATACGTATGACCTGGTCATTTTAGACCTGAATCTGCCGGATGGAAACGGATTGGATCTATTAGGGAAGATACGGGACGCGGCGTACGGAAATGCGGCCATGCCGGTGATCGTTTTGACGGCCAATGATATGGAAACGGATATTGTAGCGGGATTAGAGTCCGGCGCGGATGATTATGTGACAAAGCCGTTTAGTTTAGCCGTGTTGCGTGCCAGGGTCCATACCCAGCTAAGGCGTGTGGAGGGTCCTGTCAGGGAGGTCGTGCGGCGGGGCGTTTTTATGTTTGATTTTTCCAATATGAAGTTTTGGAAAGGACAGACGGAACTGGAATTAAGCAAGACAGAACAAAAGCTGTTAAAAATCCTGGCCGAAAACCCGGGCGTTACGATGGAACGCGGTGTGCTGGTGGACCGGATCTGGACGGACGGAGCGGATTATGTATATGAGAGCGCGCTGTCCGTAACGGTTCGGCGTCTGCGCGGCAAGCTGGAGGATGACCCCGCAAAGCCGCGGTATATCAAAACCGTGTACGGGATTGGCTATGTGTGGACAGATGGAACCTAAGGACCTGTAAAGAAATGTGGAAAAAGAAAGGACTGCGGATTTATGAATCAGGCCGGATTACTGCTCTGTATTACAGCGGCAGTTATTTTTTTGTGTTCCGCCGTATGGGTGTGGCATACGCGCCGGGATATGCGCAGGATTATGCAGCATATGAATCAAATGCTGGAAGAAGCGTGCGAAGGCCATTTTCAGGAACAGGTATATGACGAGAGCATGCTGTCTTCGGTGGAAACAAAGCTGGCGCATTACCTGGCGGCGACCCAAGCGGCGGCGCGGCAGGTGACAGAGGAAAAAGAACAGGTCAAGCAGCTGATTGCCGATATTTCCCACCAGACCAAGACCCCGGTCGCAAATTTGCTGCTGTACGCGCAGCTTTTGGAAGAACAGGAACTGCCGCCTGACGCGCGTACGTTTGTACAGGAAATAAACAGGCAGGCACAGAAACTGCATTTTCTGATCGCTTCCCTTGTCAAAGCCTCCCGGTTACAGACCGGCATGCTCGTACTGCATCCGAAACGGGAGCGGCTGATCCCGCTGATAGAAGAGGTATTGGCGCAGATCACGCCCAAGGCGGAAGAAAAGCAGCAGTGCCTGGAATGGGCGCCGCAGGATTTGTATGCCTGTTTTGACCGCAAGTGGACCGTGGAGGCGCTTATGAACCTTGTTGACAATGCCGTGAAATATACGCCGTGCGGCGGAACGGTCCGGCTTGCGCTGCTGGATGTCGGACTGTTTGTACGTGTGGAAATACAGGATACGGGAATCGGGATTCCGGAAGAAGAGACAGCAAAAATTTTTCAGCGGTTTTATCGCGGGGAATCGGTTGCGGCGGTTGAAGGGGTCGGGATCGGCCTATATTTGGCCCGCCAGATTATAACAGGAGAAGATGGTTATATAAAAGTCAGTTCCAGAGTTGGGGAAGGGACGTCCTTTTATGTGTATCTTCCGGTGGGGGAGGTGTGAGGAAATAAAATCTTGCAGAACTGTTAGATTTCATCCGGCTTTGGAAAGGATGTGGAAAGATTTCTGTGTTAGAGTCTATACATACAATCAGTGAGAGACAGGAGGGAATCACAGTGATAATCTTGCAGACGAATGGCTTAAAAAAAGTATATGGCCGCGGCGAAACGGCGGTCCATGCGCTGCGCGGGGTGAACCTGACCGTGGAAAAAGGGGAGTTTGTAGCCGTGGTCGGGACTTCCGGCAGCGGAAAATCCACGCTGCTGCATATGCTGGGCGGTTTAGACCGTCCGACGGCCGGGGAAGTCCAGGTAGATGGAAAGTCCATTTTTTCTTTATCGGACGAGGAACTTACGATTTTTCGGCGCAGGAAGATCGGGTTTATCTTTCAGAATTATAATCTGGTACCGATTTTAAATGTCTATGAAAATATCGTACTGCCGGTCCAGCTCGACGGCAGTGAGCCGAATGCGCGTTTTGTGGATTTGATTGTGCGTGCGCTCGGCCTGGAAGGCAAACTGGACAGCCTGCCGAACAACCTTTCCGGCGGCCAGCAGCAGCGTGTGGCAATTGCCCGGGCGCTTGCGGCAAAACCCGCGATTATCCTGGCGGACGAACCGACCGGAAACCTGGACAGCGTAACAAGCCAAAGCGTTATGGGGCTTTTAAAAGTTACCAGCCAAAAAGTGGGCCAGACAATCGTGATGATCACGCATAATGAGGAAATTGCGCAGCTTGCAGACCGCATGATCCGTATCGAAGACGGCCGTATTGCAGGAGGTGCGGTATGATCCGGGTGAAAAATCAAAGGGTAATCACAAAACTGTCCAAACGGAGTTTAAAGGCGAACCGTGTGCGCAACTGCATTGCGGTGTGTGCGATCGCGCTGACGGCTATGCTGTTTACCGCCCTGTTTACGATTGCGGGCACGATGGTATATTCGTTCCAGCAGGAGACGTTCCGCCAGGTCGGCGGGGATGCGCATGGGACGTTTAAATATCTGACAAAAGAACAGAAAGAAACTTTAGAAAAGGATCCGCTGATCCAAAAATCGGGCGCCCGGCGGATGCTTGGTACGGGCAGCGGCGAGGCATTTCGAAAAACGCACGCGGAATTATCTTATATGGATCCGGTCTGTGTCGAAGCCTATTTCTGTACGCCTACGCATGGCAAAACGCCGGGGGAAGGGGTAAAGGAAATTGCCTGTGATACAAAGTTTTTGGAATGCCTGGGCATACAGCCGGAAATCGGGTCCGAGGTAACGGTTACGTATATGGTAGACGCCGGCAATCAGCAAAATGCCGGCACCCTGCCGGAAAAAACCGATACATTTACGCTGTGCGGATGGTGGGAATTTGATCCGGCAGGCCAGACAAGCATGGCAATCCTGTCGGAATCCTATGTGGAAGCGGTACAGGCGGAATATGGGATTGCACAATCGTGGGATTTGAATGTTTATCTGGAAAGCAGCATGCGAATCGGGGAAGATCTGGTACAGATTCTGCAAAATAACGGGTACCAGACAGAAGATAGGAATGCGGAGCATTATATTGCCATTGGTGTAAACTGGGCGTATATGGGGGCGCAGGCTTCGGCCCATGCAGATCCGCAGATGATCGTGATGGTGCTTGGCATGTCGCTGCTGATCCTATTAACCGGATATCTGATTATTTATAACATATTTCTGATTTCCGTCAGCGGGGATATCCGTTTTTATGGTCTGCTGAAAACGATCGGAACGACCGGCAGGCAGATTCGGCGCATGATCCGCAGGCAGGCGCTGCTTTTGTCCGTGCTTGGGATTCCGGCCGGGCTTTTTGCCGGCTGGCTGTCCGGCTGGGAGGTGGCGTCGCTGATTATGGCTACGATGAGCGCCAAAAAAGCATATCATATCACAGAACCCTGGTTCTTTTTGGCAGCGGGTATATTTACCGTGGCCACGGTGCTGCTTTCCTGTGCAAAGCCGGGCAGAATTGCGGCAAAGGTATCGCCGGTGGAGGCCGTCCGCTATACGGATACGGCACAGATGAAAAAGAAACGGAAAAAAGGAAAGTCCGGGGCGAAGCCATTTCGGATGGCATGGTCAAACCTGGCGCGCAGCCGCAGGAAAACGATCCTTGTTGTCATTTCTATGATGCTGGCTGTTGTACTGCTGCAGATGACGTATGTGGTAACGAACGGGTTTGATATGGACAAATATTTGCAACACTTTGTAGTTTCGGATTTTATATTGGGCAATGCGGATTATTTCAACCGAAGCCGCAATGGATTCGGCGTGCAGCCTACGGTGCCAAAGGAAGATATCCGTGCGGTTTCTGACGGCGGGGATCTTACCGCGGGCGGCTGTATTTACGGGCATACGGGGAATATCCTTCAGTTTGTCTCGGAGGATGATTACCGCAGGCAGTATGAGGGGCTGGGAGTTACGATCGGCCAGGAGGAACTGGAGGCCATGCTGGCCAGTGAAGAGCGGGATTCCAATGGCAGGGTTCCGATTGCGGCCAAACTGTACGGGATGGAAGATTATCCGCTGAGCCAGCTTCAGGTATTAGACGGAGATTTGACAGACCTGCGCAGCCCGGACAAAAACGCGATTGCAGCCGTTTATCTGGGAGATGATTACGATCAGCCGATGGAAGATACGAATAGGGCAAAGGTAGGGGATGAGATCACGCTGCGCTATGTATACAAATGGAAGTATATCGATGAAAAAACCGGCGAAACAATTCCGGAAGACCAGGTGGATACGTACGCGGAAAATATTACGGCAAAGGCGGATACGTATCAGGATGTGACCTATCAGGTCGTGGCATGTGTGATGATTAAAAGCGGGATGTCTTACCGTTATTATGGCGATCAGGAATTTGTGCTCAACGCGGACGTTTTTCAGCGGGACAGCCGCACTTGCGATGTTATGACCTATCTGTTTGATACAACAAAGGAAAGCAATGAAAGAATGCAGCAATATTTAGAACATTATACGAAAGAAGTGAATCCGGACTTGGACTTCGAGTCAAAGCAAAGCTATGTAAGCCAGTTTGAGAGTTTTCGAAACGTCTATATGCTTACGGGCAGCGCGCTGAGCCTGGTAGTCGGGCTGATCGGAATTCTGAATTATCTGAACGCAGTGTTAACGTCGATTCATGCAAGGCGCAGGGAATTTGCGATGCTCCAGTCCGTCGGCATGACCGGGCGCCAGCTAAAGTCCATGCTGATTTATGAGGGGCTGCTGTATGGCGCGCTGGCGGTTATAGCGGCTTTTGTGCTTGGCATTGTGCTTGGGCCGTTTGAAGAGCAGGTATTTGGCAGTGTGGCATGGTTCTTTACGTATCAGTATTCGCCCGTTCCGGTGTTTGCGGTTATTCCTGCCTTTGGATTGTTCGGGGTGGCGCTGCCGTTGGCGTGTTACCGGAATGTAGAGAAAAGGACGGTGGTGGAACGGCTGCGGGAAAGTGAGTAACGCAGCGTTTTGTAGGTCATTGTACTCACGAGCGATAAAGTTTATCCTATAACGCAAGATAACAACGCTCGTGAGTCGGTGTTATTTGGTAAAATTTCGTGTGCACGAACATAGATTCATGCGGCAGCCCGTGGTTTTATAGGTTTTTTGCAAGCTGCTCGACCTCTTCGACTGTAAGTTCGGCATACGCGGCAATTTCTTCGATATGGAGTTTTCTTTTTTTCAGCATTCGAACTGCTGTTTCCTTTTTCGCTTCGTCTATGCCAAGCAGTTTGCCCTGACGGATTCCTTGGCTGATCCCCTGTCTGATCCCTTGGCTGATTCCCTGGCTGATTCCTTGGTTTAAAATACTTCTCGCCTCTGTTTCAAGGAGTGCCCCACCCATAATATCACCTACACCTTTCTTTATATTCTCAAATTTTTGTGTAATCTCTTTTATTACGTCATTGGAAAGTTCAATGATTGTCCGTTTGTCAAATGCGCCGATGATTCCCTGTTCTTCCAGGCTGTCGAGCCTGTTCCTAATATCTTTGTATTCTGATTTAAGATCTGCCAGCTTCTGCTCGTTATGATTGTATTCCTGAAAGTTGTCCTCATGTGAAAAAATATAAAATGGGATCAGTATCAGCAGACGTTTGTTAAAAATATCATCAAGCGAATATGCCTGTACTTTCATGATCGGTATGTCATACTGCACGGTTCCGCCCGGCGTTACAATCACGTATTTCATTTTATCCGGTGTTTTGTTGCGTGTACGCAGGTACAGAACCGCTGTGTTTGGAAATGTTACAGTCAGTGTTTCCTCTGTGATCTGGCCCTCATCAAGCGCTATCTGCGCATCGTATTCGAAAAGCCTTATGGTTATCCTGCCGTCCGGATAGCTGCTTTCGCACTCCAGATGGTATTTTTTTGTTTCTGCTCCGATGATCCGGAAATTGGTGTCAGTGATTCGTTTCTGATCCGCTTTATCCTGCTGGTCTATAAAATGTTCATTCGGGAAAAACTCTATTTTTTCATTTCCGGTATAGTTTTCCCCAAAAATTTCGTTAATTACAGGAATAACCAGTTTTCT
>CAJUIH010000063.1:12789-20696 GCA_910586045.1 uncultured Eubacterium sp. | reverse complement strand
GTCTACGTCATAAGTAACGCCTTTTTTCTCTTTCATTTCGTCAATGAGCTGTTCGAAATATTTCTTGCCCACTTCCATAACAACGTCGGAATACATCTGGATAAATCTGCGGTAGCAGTCCCATGCCCAGCGTGGGTTTCCGGATTTTACAGCAATGACATCAACGACGGTCTCGTTTAAGCCAAGGTTTAATATGGTGTCCATCATACCAGGCATGGATGCCCTTGCGCCGGAACGAACGGATACAAGAAGCGGATTTTCCTTATCACCGAATTTTTTTCCGGTAATTTCTTCCATTTTGCCGATGTACTCATTGATCTGGCCCTGGATCTCCGCATTGATCTCACGCCCGTCCTCATAATACTGGGTACATGCTTCCGTCGTGATGGTAAATCCCTGCGGAACCGGAAGACCGATATGTGTCATCTCTGCCAGGTTCGCGCCTTTTCCGCCAAGCAGCTCCCGCATGTCTGCGTTGCCTTCGCTGAACAAATAAACCCATTTGTTTGCCATTTGTGAATCCTCCTAAATATATGAACTTGTTATATGTTATGTGCAGAGCCGGAACAGGCTTGTCCCATGCCCTTACACGCTGTAACCATGTCTGCAGGACGCCGCATGACATCCTGTTTTTTGCAGGAACAGCACCTGCGCGATACATATATCTATTTTACCATATTTTTCTTTATTCGCAACATTTTTTTACAGTGTTAGCCCAAAAATGTGCTGTGCACAAACTTTTTTAACTTGTTTAAAATGAAAATTGATCCGCAAAATACGCTTCCAGCTTTTCAATGGCCACACGCTCCTGTTCCATCGAATCACGGAAACGTACGGTAACCGCATGGTCTTCCTGCGAATCAAAGTCATAGGTAACGCAGAACGGGGTACCGATCTCGTCTTGGCGGCGGTAGCGTTTGCCGATATTGCCGCGGTCGTCAAATTCGCAGTTGTATTTTTTGGAAAGCTGCGCGAATACCTGCTGTGCGCCTTCATTCAGTTTTTTGGAAAGCGGCAGCACGCCGATTTTTACCGGGGCAATCGCCGGATGGAAATGCAGGACGGTGCGCATATCCGGTTTTTCTTCGGTCCCGATGTTTTCTTCATCGTAGGCTGCGCATAAAAATGCAAGCACGACACGGTCGGCCCCGAGCGAAGGCTCGATGACATACGGGATATATTTTTCATTTTTCGTATCGTCAAAATAGGTCATATCCTGGCCGGATGTATTTTGGTGCTGGGTCAGGTCATAATCGGTCCGGTCCGCAATGCCCCAAAGCTCGCCCCATCCGAACGGGAATAAAAATTCAAAGTCTGTTGTGGCTTTACTGTAAAATGCCAGTTCCGCCGGGTCATGGTCACGCAGGCGCAGATCTTCTTCCTTTATTCCAAGGCTTAACAGCCAGTCGCGGCAGAAGCTGCGCCAATACTGGAACCACTCCAGATCCGTGCCCGGTTCGCAGAAAAATTCCAGCTCCATCTGTTCAAATTCTCTTGTACGGAATGTGAAGTTGCCCGGTGTGATTTCGTTGCGGAATGATTTGCCGATCTGGGCGATGCCAAACGGTATTTTTTTCCTGGAGGTGCGCTGTACATTTTTAAAGTTGACAAAAATCCCCTGCGCTGTTTCCGGCCTTAAATAAATCGTATTTTTTGCGTCCTCGGTTACTCCCTGGAATGTCTTAAACATCAGGTTAAACTGGCGGATATCGGTAAAATTGTGCTTTCCGCAGCTTGGACACGGCACGTTATGCTCTTCGATAAACTGCTTCATCTGTTCATTGGTCCATCCGTCTACACTTTCTTCGAGTTCCAGGCCGTGTTCTTTCGCAAAATTTTCGATTAATTGATCGGCACGGAACCGCTCGCGGCATTCCCGGCAGTCCATCAAAGGATCGGAAAAACCGCCGAGATGCCCGGAAGCTTCCCACGTCTTGGGATTCATCAAAATCGCGCAGTCAACGCCTACGTTATAAAGGTTTTCCCGGACAAATTTCTGCCACCATGCCTGTTTGACATTGTTTTTCAGTTCCACGCCAAGATTGCCGTAATCCCATGTATTTGCCAGGCCGCCGTAAATTTCAGAGCCTGGATAAATAAAACCTCTGGCTTTTGCCAGCGCGACAATTTTCTCCATTGATTTTTCCATTCTGTTTCCTCCCTCTTATTCATAAATGATACAGGTCGGCTGTGCGTTTTCATCTTCCCTGTCGTACTGCACCCCGACCACATCTTCTGCAAGCAGCTTTGCGCCGCTGTCTGATACATACCGGACTTTTCCATCTATTTTGACACGGATTTGTTCCCCGATGATTATAGCCTTTAACCCCTCTTCTTCCAGAAATTCCTGTGCTTCCAGGCTTCCCGCAAGCTTGCCTTCCTGCGCTTTTTGAAATTTATGGTCAAAGGTATAGCCCTCTTCCAACGCTTTTTCCAGCGTTCCCGCAAAAAGCACGACGTCGTTAAACTGTGCATAGTCAATATAGCTTGCATAATTTAAATATAACTGCGCCTCGGTGCCCTCCTCGCCGGACTTTGTCTGGAAGCGGTCCAGTTCCACGCTTCCGTCCCCATTCGATGCCACATAGGTGTCCACAGATTCTGAAATATATGTTTCCAATTCCTTTTCATCGTAATATTCTTCATTAAAATCTTCAATTGCAGCGCCAATTACGGTTCCCTTTTTTGTTATGTAAACCGTGCTGTCTGAAACCTGAAAAGAAGCGCCGCAGGCTGTGACCGTGCCTGCCGCCAATACGCACAGCATGGTAAACAGTTTCCGTTTCATCGCCATTGCCTCCTGTGTTCTTTGTACGTTACAAATTCACTTTTGTATCGTTTTATTGTATCGTTTGTTTGCCCGTTTCTTTTTCATCCTTTGTCCAGCATATCCTGCGAATGAAATTTATGGTTGTGGAACTGCTTTAGATATCCCGATATAATTGCATCCAGCCTGTCTAAAGCGGCCGGACCAAGGGCAAACGTATACAGTTTTTCCAGCGGAACTTGGATAATATACTGCAGTGCGTACAGGACGGATGCTTCCATCGGGATCGCTTTTTCCCCATTGACACAACGCGGGCATACACAGCCGTGATGCCGGATGCTGAAATACCGCAGTTCGTCTATTCTGCCGCAGCCCATACAGGAAAATACCTGCGGATATTCTCCGTACAATACAAGAATCCGCAGCTCATAGACTCTGCGTACCAGCCTGTTATCCAAAGAAGCGTTCAGCAGTGCCTTTAAGGTCACATAGATTAAATTCAGATAATCCGTGCCGTCCATATTTTCCTGTGTATAATAAGATGCCATTTCCAGAAAATAAAATCCATAAGAAACCGCCTCCAGATCTTTGGCCAGTTCCCTGAAATAATTGGAAATTTCCGCTTTTGCCAAATTGTAGGCGCTTCTGCCCTCGTATACCTCAAATTTTCCGAAACAAAACGGGTTGGCCGCGGCCAAAAACGCGCTGTTGGGCCGTCTGGCGCCGCGCGCAAAGGCCGCAACCTTTCCGCGTTCCCTTGTCAAAATCTGGATCCGTTTATCATACTCACCTACAGGCATCGCCGACAGGACCATGCCTGTCAGCATCACCGTCTGTCCCATGTGCTGCTCCATCTGACCATGCCGCAGATAACTGCTGCCTTTCGTCGCGTTCCTGTTTTCGGTACCTTAAATAATCACTGACCCTGCCGCTGGCAGCAAAGTCTTTCCAGCAATCCCTTGTCATATGCATATCCCCTTACCATTCTGTTGATCCTAAGGGACTGCCCCAAAATAACTTACCATATCCCTTGTCTTTTTCTCCGATAGCGCCATTCAAAAATCAGTTACATAGCCCGCTATGCGCCTGATTTTTGAGCGGCACTCTCGAAGAAAAATCCTGCGGACTATCGGTAAGTTATTTCGGGACAGTTCCTAAGCGGCATGGCGCCGCTTTCTATAGGTTTTGCATATTCATTTGTTCTGATACAAGATAAAATCTGGCAGTTTGGGGCGGTACCGGTTTTACTCTTCCTTGTAACCAAAATTTTTCAGCATGGTGTCACTGTCCCGCCAGTTTTTCTTTACCTTGACCCAAAGCCGCAGATTTACTTTTTCTTCCAGCATTTTTTCTATTTCAAACCGCGCGTTCGTACCGATTTTTTTTAACATGGCCCCGCCCTTGCCGATAATAATCCCCTTATGGGAATCCCGTTCGCAGATAATCGTAGCTTCGATATCGGTCAGATTTTTTTCTCTCCGCTTCTTCATCAAATCCACTGTGACCGCTATGCCATGCGGCACTTCTTCCTGTAACGCGTGCAGCGCCTTTTCCCGGACTATTTCCGCCACAATCTGGCGCTGCGGCTGATCGGTCACGGTATCTTCCTCATAAAACATCGGCCCATACGGCAAATACCGGTAGATCATATCGATAATATCCCCGACATTTTCCCCGCGCAGCGCGGACGCCGGAATAATTTCCTCAAAATCATGGATTCTGCGGTACGTATCGATAAAGCGCAGCAGTTCTTCCTTTTTCGCCAGGGTATCGATTTTATTAATCACCAAAATAACCGGCACCGCGGCTTTTTTCAAAATCTCCGCAATATGGCGCTCTCCCGCCCCGATAAAATTGGACGGCTCCACAAGCCATAAAATCACATCCACATCCTGCAGTGTATGCTCCGCAACGGTAACCATATATTCGCCAAGCTTGTTTTTTGCCTTATGAATCCCCGGGGTATCGAGGAATACGATCTGCCCGCGGTCTTTTTCTGTATAAACCGTCTGGATCCGGTTGCGCGTCGTCTGCGGCTTATTGGATGTAATCGCGATTTTCTGGCCGATGATCCGGTTCATCAAAGTCGATTTTCCAACATTCGGACGGCCGATGATCGTCACAAATCCGGATTTAAACGATGGTTGGTTCTCCATTTTTTCCCTTTCTCTTTCCTCTGGTCAGGTAACTAAAATAAATCTTCCACTGCGTCAAACATGGATGCCTCTTTTTCCAGCATCGTTTCATTGCCGATCACACACAGATTTTGGTCTGACAAAACAGAAGCGATCAGCGGCGCCAATGCGCGGATCTCCTGCGGCCCGGCCTGCAGTACCTCGTCGCGTTCCTTTTGGATATCCGCCTGCGTGATATGGTTTAAATAGGCCATCATAGACCGGTAGCCTTTCGCCGACGGATTTAACGGGGTATCCAAATCACTGACCGTACCGATCATATATTTTGTCATCGTACGCTCGTCCGCCTGGAAATTTTGCAGGTAGTCCGGCATTCCCTCAAACACTTCGTTGGATTTCCGCAGGTTTGGATCGCGGTACGTGCAAAAATACGCGTCCCCTGTCCTCGTAAACCCGCTCATGCAGCCATAGGCGCCTCCCTTAACGCGGATATTCAGCCACAGGTAGTCATAATTCATAATGACTTTCAAAATCCGCAGCGCACCGGTATAAGCATATCCATGCCTGCTAAAATTTCCCGCCCGGGAAACGTACTGCACCTGGGAAGCATCCTTAAATCCCTCGTTCTTTTTGGTACATACAATCGGTATATCCTCCTTTTGCCCCTGGCCGTCAGGCGCAAACAGATTTTGTTTTAACTCCTCCAGCTTGGATGCAAAGGCCGCATATCCCTGCGCATTCCCGGTCAGTCCAATGATTAATCGATCCGGCCTAAAAATCCGGCGGAACAATTGTGCGAGTATCGTTTTAAGCTCTTCTTTGCGATCGTCAAAATTTTGTTCCGCGTCCGCAACCACCCGGTAAAGCCCAATTCCGGCGCAAAGGTCGTTATACTGCGCCGCCGGTGAAAAATAGGACATCGCGCGCAGCGCGGAAACCGTATGCCCTGCCTGCATAAACTGCATTTCTAAACGGGACTTTGCCTGTGCAATCACTTCGTACAGGCGTTTGTCGTCTTCCAATTTCGTGCGGCACAAAATGCTGGCGATTAAACGCAGCGCCGTTCCCGTTTCATCATGCAGTGCTTTGGTACGGATTTCATATTTGCGGATCAAGGTTTTCGGGTCCGCTTCGTCCGCCATAGCAAGGATGCTTGCCGAAATCCCCCCGGTATGCAGGTTAATCTCATTCGCAAGGTCTTCATATGTGTAATCCTCAGTATCCATATCCGCAAGCACCGCCCTTAAAACCCCAAGGTACGGGACCCACTCCTGCTTAATGTCTGATAAATCAAACAGGAAACTTACGTAATTGATTCCGTTTGTCTCAATGGCATGATGGACTACCGGAATGCCTGCCGCTTCTTTTTCTTCATTATATAACGGCGCGCATTCCCTTTTCATATCCTCCCTTTTTAACATCGGGATTTTTTCCAAGTCTTCCTGCGCGGACGGTTCCTGCTGGTACGCCTTTAAATGCGCCGTATCGGCAACAAGCCGGCGGATTTCTTCTTTATTTAAAGAAGATTTATAGGCAGACAGTTTTTTTGCAAGTTCTTGTTCTTTTTTTTCATTCAGCCCCTTTTGCGGCTCGATTCGCACAAACGATTTATGGGTATTGTCCAGAAAATATTTCTGGATCAGACGTTCAAAATACCCGTTGTCTACCTGTTCTTTTAAAAACTGAAAACGGCCGAGCGCTTCCAGATGCAGAAATGGAGCCTGGTCGTCGTACAGCCAGCTATCCAGGCACTGCAGTCCATAAATCAGCCCTTTCGGATACGCGCCGAAATCCGCTTCCCGGAATTTAAATTCATTGCTGTTGATCCCCGCGCGCAGCGCCTTTTTGTTCATTCCGTTTTTTACGAGATTGCGCAGCGTATCTTCAATCGTACGTACAAATTTTTCCTGATCGCATGCGTTTGCGTTTTTGGCCGTTACGGTAAACATCGGCTGATAGATCGAACTGTCATACCCGCCGATCACATCTTTCCCGATTTTCGCATCCAAAAGCGCCTGGCGAAGCGGCGCGCCGGGTGCATTTAACAACGCATAATCCAAAATATCAAACGCGAGGCAAAGTTCCGGCTCCAGCGCCGTTGCGACCGCTACATTATAAGACAGGTACGCATTGTCCGCTTCCGGCTCGGAATTAGCAATCGGATAGTTCTTTTTCACAGTCACCGGCTGATCAAACGGCTGCTGGAATTTTATACTGGAATCCAGCGGAATCTGTTCATACAAAGACAGATATTCCTGATCGATCCAGTCCAGTTTTTCCGCTGCATCCATATCGCCGTATAGATACAGGTAGGCATTGCACGGATGATAATACCTGCGGTGGAAATCCAAAAACGCCTCATACGTCAAATCCGGAATACACGCCGGATCACCGCCGGACTCATTGGCATACGTCGTATCCGGAAACAGAGAATTGAGCGTCACTCGTTCGAGCACGCCTTCCGGAGAAGAAAACGCCCCTTTCATTTCATTGTACACAACGCCGTTTAACGTAAGCGGATTCTCTTCGGATTCCAGCTCATAATGCCAGCCTTCCTGTTTGAAAATTTCTTCTTTTTTATAAATATTCGGATGCAGCACCGCATCCAGATACACATGCATCAGATTTTGAAAATCCTTGTCATTGCAGCTTGCCACCGGGTACACTGTCTTGTCCGGATAAGTCATGGCATTTAAAAATGTATTTAACGACCCTTTCACAAGTTCCACAAACGGATCCTTAACCGGAAACTGGTCAGAGCCGCACAATACCGAATGTTCAATAATATGCGGCACCCCTGTACTGTCCCCTGCCGGTGTGCGGAATCCAATGTAAAACACCTTATTTTCGTCATCGTTGGAAATCACAGCGACCTTTGCGCCGCTTTTTTTATGGCGCAGAACAGTGCCCTGTGAATGAATGTCAGACAGGTTTTTTTCTTCAATGATTTCGTATGTGGTTAAGTCTGATAATTTCAAATTCTGTCCTCCTTAGAACAATAAAAT
>CAJUIH010000063.1:0-12689 GCA_910586045.1 uncultured Eubacterium sp. | reverse complement strand
GAACAATAAAATACAATACGTTTGCTTGCCTTGCCACTTAGTATAACACACTATTAGCAGATTATTCCAATGTTTTTTTATTTATGAAAGAGGCGCCGGATCCGCTAATGCGGCAGCACCATCCCCCACAAGCACACGGTCGGCAGCGACGCCAAAGTGGAACATACCACCATCTTTGTCGCAAAGCCAGGCTCCATCCCATATTTTTCCGCCAAAATGCTTGTCGTCGCACCCGCCGGCATCGCAGCCAAAAGCACGCTCGCCCCAAACACCATGTCGCTGACCGGAAGGATGCGGCAGATCAAATACACAATTGCGGGAATGACCACAAGACGGTGTATCGTATAACGCACAACCGTAAAGTCCCAAAAATCTTTCCCTTTGATTTCTTCCAGAATCATGCCGATCACCATCATAGACATTGCCGTATTGCAGTTTCCAAGAGCCGCAACGGCGCCCGACAGCGCGGGCGGCAACTGTGTTTTGGTAAGCATCCCGACGATCCCAAGCACACAGGCAAGGATACACGGATGGGTCACGACTTTTCGAAATGTCTGCCTAAAATCTTTTACGCCTGAAAATATGGCGATCCCAAAGGACCACATCATAACCCGCTGCGGGATTAAATAAATACTGGCGAGTACAAGTCCGCTTGCCCCATATACGCCCTCTGCGACCGGATTGCCTAAAAACCCGGCATTCGAGCAGATAATCCCATATTCCAGGCATTTGCGCTTTCCCTCCGGCTCGCGGCGAAATACGACTTTGCCGTATAGGACGCAAAACGCCTGTAAAAAAAGGGACAGCAAAAAAATACCCATATAAGACGAAAAAACACTTTCCGCTGTTTCGGATCGCATGCCAGATAAAAATGCTTTTAGGATATTGCACGGCAAGATAACATAAATCACCAGGTCGGTAAGATTCTTCTGCCCCTGCGGGCCTATGATCTTGCCCCGTTTCAATCCAAAACCGACTGCTACAAGCAAAAATATTGTAATCTGCAAGGATAACAGTTTTTCCATAGCACCACCTCCGGGAAGATCTGCGCCGTTTGGCACCGCGTTCGTTTTACTCGGCCTGCCCCTTGATATGCACGTCCATCTGCGGAAACGGGATCTCAATCCCATGTTCATCGAACAATAGCTTGACCGATTCTAAGGTATCCCACCTTGTCTGCCAGTAATCCTCGGATTTTACCCAAAAACGGCACCCAAGCTCTACACAGCTATCCGCCAGGTCTGATACAAAGATATTTACCGGCTGGCCTGGCAGAATACGGCTTTCTTTTTCCACCAGGCCGCTAAGCAGTTCCTTTGCCTTTTTCAAATCCGCCTGATAGGAAATGCCGACCAGGATATCCACACGGCGGGTCTGCTGCCCGGTCACGTTTACAATCGCACCGTCTGTCAGCTTTCCGTTTGGAATCAGGACAGTCTGGTTATCCGGCGTCATCAGTTTGGTATAAAAGATAGAAATTTCCTTTACCATGCCCTCATGCCCGGTTCCGCCCGCTATAATATAATCATCCACATGAAACGGGCTAAGCAGCATAATCAGCACGCCGCCCGCAAAATTAGCCAGGCTTCCCTGCAGGGCAAGTCCAAGCGTCAGGCCCGCGGAACCAAGAAGCGCTACAACAGAAGCCGTTGTAATGCCAAACAGCGTCAGGATCATCAGCCAAAGCACAAAATGCAGGCTGTATCGCATAATCGAGTCCAAAAACTGGCGCACACCGATATCCACACCGCGCCGTTCTAAGGACTTGCGCAGAAATTTGCGCAAAAAAGAAATCACACGCTTTCCGATCAGATACAGCAAGACCGCCAGTACAACCTGCACGGCAAAATTAAGAAATCCCGGAACCAGGTCTTCTAGATACTTGCGGATCATATGTTCATCTACATTCTGCAGATTTTCAATACTTTCGGTTATAATAGACGGTTCCTGGGCCAGCCTCATATTTTTTGACCCCCGCTACCGTTCAATTTCATGGATAAAAAGCCCGCTGCGCAGTTTCGGTTCAAACCAGGTAGATTTCGGCGGCATTAAAAGCCCCGCGTCCGCTACGGCAAATAATTCCGAAATCGCGGTCGGATACATGGCAAACGCTGCGGCGCAATCCTGCTTTGTTCTGCGTTCCAGTTCGTCCAGCCCCCGGATTCCCCCGACAAAGTCAATGCGTGCATCTGTCTTTGGATCCTGGATACCTAAAACCGGCGCAAGAAGCAGGTTTTGCAGCAGCGACACATCCAGGCTGCCGACCGGGTCTTTTGGAATGTCCTTTGCCCGAACGGCGCACCGGTACCAGTGATTGTCCAAATACATGGAAAATACCCCTTTTTGGGGCGGTCTGCGGTCTTTTGCTTCTATTTTTTCTACCTCAAACACAGCGCTTACCTTTTGAAGAAACGCTTCCGGCGTCATACCCGCCAAATCCTTTACCACACGGTTATAATCCATAATCATCAGCTCATCGTCCGGAAACAGCACCGACAGGAAATAATTAAACGCTTCTTTGCCCGTATAATCCGGGTGCGCCTGCCTGCGCATCAGGCCGACCTTTACCGCAGACGCGGCGCGGTGATGGCCGTCCGCAATATAAACCTCCCCCATCGATGCAAACGCATCCTGTACCGCACCAATCTGCGCTTCGTTCTGCATACAGAATACCCTGTGCCGGATACCGTCGTCCGATACAAAGTCATACAGCGGCTCCTGTTTTTTTACCTCTTCCACCGCTTCCTGAATCGCCCTGTTAAAACGGTATGCCAAAAATATCGGCCCGGTCTGCGCACTGCAGGCATCCACATGGCGGATCCGGTCTTCTTCCTTATCCGCGCGCGTATTTTCATGTTTTTTAATAACCTGATTTAGATAATCATCGATCGACGCGCAGGCAGCAATCCCGGTCTGCACCCTGCCGTCCATCGTAAGTTCATAAATATAATAACAGTTCCTTTCATCCCGTACAAACGAACCGTCCGCGACTTTTTCCCACAACAGGTCATGCGCCTTTTGATAAACCTTTTCATCATACAGATCCATATCATCCGCAAACTGCGTCTCCGGGCGGTCAATATTCAAAAACGAATCCGGTCTGCCTGCCACGGCCTGCTTTGCTTCCGCACGGCTGTATACATCATAGGGAAGCGCCGCGATACGGTCCGCTTTTTCCCTGCATGGACGAATACAGGGAAATGGTCTGATATCTGCCATAATTAGCCTCCTTTGCTGTTTTTTTACAACTGTTCCCATTATAACGTCAGGAAGCGAAAACGTCAACCGGCAAACAAGGCGGCCAGATTTGAAATACGAAAGAATCAGATTTTTATCTTTTGTGGAAACCCGCGTTAATCCGGGTCATACCCATTTCTGCGGTACACCGCTAAAAACACCCCAGCCGCCAGCAAAATTTCCGCTCCAATCACCGCAAAACTGATCGGCGAAATCGAAATCCCGCTGTCAACCAGACAGTTTACCGTATCAGACAGTACGCCGGTAAACAAAAAACCGCTGATCGTTTTAAGCGTTGGATGCACGCTTCCAAAAGACGGTATCAGCATCAGCACAAAAAGCGGTATCGAACCAATCGTACTGGTTGCCATCTGGTTTTTGGCGCAGATGCCGATAATCATGCCAATAATTGCGCTTGCCGCCGCACACAGCAAGGATACGCCAGCCCACAGCATCCATTTCCCCGCTTGCGGATGCAGCCCCGCAACCGGAACAAGCGCCATATTTACTGCAAATGTCATGAAAACGACCGGAAAGATGCTGCCCAGGAAAAATTCCGCTCCGTTTACGGATGAGGTCATAAGGGCACGCAGCGTATGTTTTTCTTTCTCCTCTGCCAGCCCCATAGCTACGACAAAGATCCCTGTCATCGAAACATTCATCACTGCCCCAAGCCCCAGGCACGTAGCCCTTAATGCATCTGTCATCTCCTGTCCTCTCGAATTTGCAATTGAGCTGTAGATAAAACGCATGACAAAAGTTAATACAAGAATAAAAACCGGTGTAGCTATCGCATTTTTCGAAAACATTGCCCGCCACTTCATTTCAAATACGGCCGCTAATTTGTTTGTATGGATGATTTTCATTGCAGACACCTCCCTGTTACCGTCAAAAATACACTCTCTAACGTCGGCTCGCAGGAGTGCAGGCTATTGATCCTATTCGCACGCAGCAAAGCGGAAAGACGGGATACCTCTTCCTCTTTCTGGCCCATAACCAGTTTGCTGCCATCGTCCAGCAAAATGCGGTACTGCTTTTGCTTGTTGTAACGCAGGCACAGTTCCTGGGGCGTGCCATATTCCATAATCTGCCCGTCATTGAGCAGCGCCACATGCCCGCAGAGTTTGGTAGCTTCTTCCATATTATGGGTTGTAAGGAAAATAGCCATGCCCTCGTCGCGCAGTTGTAAAAGCATACGGTGGATTTCCAGGGCAGTGGACGGATCCAGGCCGCTGGTCGGCTCATCCAAAAACAGCACTTTGGGTTTGTGCAGGACTGCCCGGGATAAAATCAAACGCTGCATCTGTCCTTTGGAAAGCTTTCCGGCCGGTTTTTTGCGGTGTTCGTACAGGCCGGTCTGTTTTAAAATCTCCTCGATCCGCGCCGGTTTCGCTTTCAGGATCTTTGCGAAATAACGCAGATTGTCATAAACGGAAAACCGCTCGTATACGCCGGACTGGTCCGTAACTATCCCAATCTGTTCATAAATGGTTTCATCAATATTCGTCACATTGGTTCCCAGGACATAAGCATTGCCCTGGTCTGCTTTGAGCTGTCCGGTAAGGATTCGGATCGTCGTCGTTTTACCCGCGCCGCTTGGACCCAAAAATCCAAGAATCTCCCCTTTGTGCAGGACCGCGCACAAATCTTTCAATACCTTGGCCTGGCCAAACTGTTTGGAAATGTGTTCGAGCCTGATAAATTCATCTGTCATTGTTTTCTCCTTTCTTGCAGTTGCCGATACAGATATACAGGATCCGTCCGCGGCATTGCTGCCTTTATTTTGCTGCTTTCCTTGTGCCGCGTGCATCACCTGACAGGAAAAAGCATAACAGAAAAAAACGAAAACAGGGACCCTATTTCATAAATGGCGCTCCCTGCTTCCTAAACCGCTTTACCGTTCCTAATCTTGTTTTAACAGCACCGACTTCGCCCTGCGTGACAGCAGGCAGTACCGCCCGCCCACCTGCAGCCGGTTGTGCTTTAAGTCGATTTCCTGGATTTTGTCCAGCGCGACCAGATAAGCCCTGTGGACGCGCAGAAACCGGTCGCCCAGTGTTTCCTCGATCTCACCCAAACTGCCTAAAAAATCAAACCGCCCGTTTATGGTATGTAAAAGGACATGGTGGGGCCTGGAAGAGGTTTCAAAAAACAGGATTTCATTTAATGGAATATGGTGCAGCGTACTGCCGGTCTGAACCGTAAACAAATCGGCCGGATCCTTACGTTCGGCAAGCAGCCTAGCGTAAATGGACTCCATACAACTGCCGATCGACGCTTCGAGCCTGCCTGGTTCCTTTATCATATAATCAAACGCTTCCAGATGGTACTGAAACGTACGGTAAGCCAGACTGCCGTAACCGGTAATATAAACTAAAATCCCATGAGGATCACGGCCCCTTAACTCCTTTCCGAGTAAAAAGCCGTCCCATTTGTCATCCCGCAGTTCAACATCTAAAAAATAAATCCCCCTTTTTGTTTTTTCCTGGCACGCCAAAAGCTGGTCCGGTTTTGCGGTACTGCATACAATGCGCATATCGTATTCCTCGATCAGTATTTTGCACTCCAGGGCAGCCTGAATCTGGCTGCGTACGTGATCATCATCGTCACAGATAAAAATATCGACCATGCTTTCCCCTTTCAAACCTCTGCCTGCGATTCGAAAACCGTAATTTTTCTGTCTTTATAATAATACTGCCTGTCATGCTCATTGATTTCCCGCATGACCCTGCATGGATTTCCAACCGCAACCACATCCGCCGGGATATCTTTGGTTACCACGCTCCCGGACCCGATTACCGTATTGTCTCCGACCGTAACGCCCGGCATAATCACAACCCCCGCGCCAATCCAGCAGTTTCTGCCGATATGGACCGGCATATTATATTGATACAACTGTTCGCGTAGCTGCGGCAGAATCGGGTGTCCGGCGGTAGCAATCGTTACATTCGGCCCGAGCATCGTATAATCGCCGATATAAATATGCGTATCGTCCACACAGGTCAGGTGATAATTGGCATAGACCATTTTTCCAAAGTGGCAGTGGTGCCCGCCGAAATTTGCATAGAAAGGAGCCTCGATATAGACCCCCTCGCCGCACTCGGCCAGCATTTCCTGCAGCATCCGCGTCCTTTTGTCCTGTTCGGAAGGCTTCGTCTGATTATAGTCGCACAGCAGGTCCTGGTACACCGCCTGCTCTTTCATAATCTCTTCATCTCCAGGCAGATATAATTCCCCTGTATGCAGTTTGTCTTTCATCTGGCTCATAAGAAATACCTCCATCCTTATTTTTTATTGTGCGGATTCGGAACTGTCCCAAAATAACTTACCTATCGTTCGCAGGGTTTTTGAACTGCGCGATCGGAGAAAAAGACAAGGACTATGGTAAGTTATTTTGGGACAGTTCCTTAGTATGCCGCGTACGGCCTGCCGTTATGGTAAGTCCGGCTTTTTTCATTATATAATAGAACATTTCTTCTGTAAATAAGCGAATAGGCATAGAACGTGACCAAATTGTGTCTGCTATCGAAAGGAGACATTGGCTGGCCGGAATTCGCCCTGGCTTTCGCCAGTGGCTAAAGGCGCCGCGACCGGGGCAGGTCGATCCGTAAATACAGAATGCTTAGGGACTCTTACCATTCTGGAGCCGGAGCCGCAAGCCAGGCCCGCGTCCCTCATCCGGCGTCCCCGCAGCCAAAATGTAACACCCTATCTGAACTGTTACCATGTGCATTGTGGAGATATTGGTAGGTGGTTGACTTGACGGGTATCTATTGATATAATATGTATCAGATACTCACTGCACTGCATTACATTCTTTACCGAATGCGAGATCAACAGTACAAACTGAGCAGGTAATGGCCTTTACGCCATAGAGCCGGGCTGCTAAATGGCGGCAACAGATTGCTTTTTAACATCTGTGGGACAGTTGTATGTTCCATAGGTGTTTTTTTATACATTTTTGGAACGCATTATCTTGGGCCGGTGCCAATAAGAGTAATCATAACTGCTTCAAACAGAACAGGAGGATTATTTTATGACAGCGAACAAAGAGAAACTGACAGTACAAACCACACCAACGAAAACGTATCCTGGCACCGGATCCGTCCGCTGATGAATCAGGTTCCGGACGATTCCTGCCCTCCCGTTGTTTCACCGGCTTCCTTTCATACGAAGCATTTGCGCGTTCGGAATCCGGAGGGGACATTTTTGTTTGACCCTGTTTCTTTTTCCGCAGAACCGGGAGAGATCATTGCTGTCACAAGCCCTGTGGCCTGCGGAAAAACCTCTTTCGGAAAGGCCTTTCTCTGCGAACAGGAATACCTCGGCTCTATCCGTTTTAACCACAGGGAACTGAGCGGATTTTCCCCGGAAACGCGGCGTGGGATCATCGGATATCTGGGACATGACTGCGAACTTTTCAGTAATACCATAGAAAATAATATATTACTCGGTATTCCCGAAGACCCGGCAGCTTATCTTTCCGCCGTCTGCTTTGATGAAGATTTGAAACAGATGCCGGATGGCATTCAGACACGGATCGGAAGCGGAGGCGTCCTGCTCTCAGGAGGGCAGAAACAGCGCGTCGCGCTGGCAAGGACACTGGCTCACCCAAGGCCTGTCTACATTTTGGACGACCCGTTTTCCGCGCTGGACAAGGAGACGGAGCAGGAGATATTTTCTCATATAAGAGAGCTTGCAAAAAGCCGCATTGTATTGCTTATTTCCCACCGCTTATACCTGTTTCCCCAATGCAGCCAGGTAATCTGGATGGAGCATGGACATACCATGGTTTCCACCCATGAAGAGCTTATGCAGTGGAATCCGTCCTACGCAAAGCTCTACCGTACGCAGTCAAAAGGAGGTGGCGGTAATGAAACGTAATGCCTGTCAAATTCATCCGAACAGAAAGCGCAAAACACAGCCATACAGAATGTCTCCAGAAACCGTACCGTATTGTCCATTTCCCATCGGCATACCTTTTCACTATCTAAGACACTGAAAAGCCTGTAAAATCAAGGAAAATTCGGGAAATCCCTGCACAAATCCATATTTCAAAATATTTATGCCGCTATCCCAATTTTTAACAACGGCAATCCGCATAATTTATTTGAAAATAAAAGGAGACAGCAAGGAGGACAAATCATGTCTGACATTATGAAACCACTGGATTTTTGCCTATTTGATTTTGCCACGGTCAAGACATCCGAACAAACCTGGCAGATGGCCCGCGCAGAAGGAACGCTCAGACAAGGCGATATCCGTCTGGAATGCGTGGACAGCGGGGTTTCTACCGACATTTACCTGACTGCCGATACCAGCGCCGTAGAATGGGTGCGGCTGCGTTGGAACCAGCCGCTTCCAAAACAAGTAAAAATTCTCGGCGACGCCTGGGAACGGGGTTATGGTGATCTGGAATGGCGCGGCATCAGCGCAAACCGTATCCTGCCATGGTATTTTCTGGCTTGTGCACAGGAACGCCAGTATGGATTTGGGGTAAGGACGCAGCCGTCCGCCCTGTGTTACTGGCAGGTGGACACCCGGGGGATCACGCTGGTACTGGATGTACGAAGCGGCGGCGAGGGCGTTATCTTAAACGGAAGACGCCTAAAAGCGGCAGAACTGGTTTGTATGGAAGCGCCTGGTACGGATGCGTTCCATTTTGCACAGGATTTCTGCCGCCTGATGTGCCCGAACCCGATCTTTTCGGATGTACCGGTCTATGGCAGCAATAACTGGTATTATGCATACGGGGATAGCTGTGAAGCAGAAATCTTAAACGATACCGACTACGTGCTGGAACTGACCAAGGGGGCCGAAAATCCGCCGTTTATGGTAATCGACGACTGCTGGCAGGAGCATCACAGGCTGGATGAGTATAACGGGGGCCCATGGCGCTGCGGCAACAGCAAATTTCCGGATATGGCGGGGCTGGCGCAAAAGCTTGTCCAAAAAGGCGTACACCCTGGCATTTGGGTGCGTCTATTGTTAAACGAGGATGCGTCTATTCCGGATGAATGGCGGATTTCCTATAACGGATGCCTGGACCCTTCCCATCCGGGCGCACTCGAATATATTAAAGAAGACGTCAGACGGATCTGCGGATGGGGTTATAAACTGATCAAACATGATTTTTCCACCTTTGACCTGTTCGGCCGGTGGGGATTTGAAATGAATCCTTTCGTCACGCATGGTGGATGGCATTTCCATGACCGGAGCCTGACAAGCGCGGAAGTCGTAAAAACATTATACCAGGCCATTTATGACGCATGCAGTCCATCCAACACGATTATTATCGGATGCAACACGATCGGACATCTGGGCGCCGGACTGATGCACGCAAACCGGACTGGGGACGATACAAGCGGCCGGAATTGGGAGCGGACACGGCGTATGGGCATTAACACGCTTGCATTCCGTCTGCCGCAGCATGGTACCTTTTACGATGTAGACGCGGATTGCGTGGGCATTGCCGGAAACATCCCATGGAACTTAAACCGCCAATGGGCAGACCTGATTGCGGAAAGCGGAACCCCGCTGTTTGTATCTGCCAAACCAGGGCTGTTAACGCCTGCGGAAATGGAGGAATTAAGAGCCATCCTCGTTAAGGCTTCCGCCCAGTCGTGCCACAAAATTCCAATGGACTGGACCGAAACTGACTGTCCGGAAGTGTGGGAGGATGCGGACGGACAAATCATTTACAATTGGTATGATCCAGCGGGCACGACGCTGGAAAGCAATGACAGCCTGTTTCACATTACCATTCCGCTGCAATAACTAAAATAATCTATATATTCGGTGATTGAATACCGCACAATAAACCCGATAAACGGCGGGCCAGAAGCAGATGATATTGTGCTGAAATTTTACGCCGTTTATATAATTCTAAACAGAAAGGATGCTCTGCGAAAAGACGCATGGAACTTACGGTACCGATTTTCGCAGAATGGGCTACGAAAATGAAACACATGACAAAAAGAATCACTATGGCTCTGTGCGGCGTTTGTCTGACCGCTATAGGAATCGCTATTTTAAAAACAGCAGACTTGGGAATCGACCCGTTTTCCTGTCTGACACTCGGCATGGGCCGGCTGACCGGTTTATCCTACGGCACGATTTTTACAATCGTCACATTTGTATTAACCATAGGAGTCCTGGTGGTGGACCGTCATTATATTGGGTTATCCTCGATTATGAATTTGCTGTTTACCGGAATCATCGCGGATACCGCCCTCAAATTTCTGCACAACTGGTACCCGGATCCTTCCATTCCGGCAAAGCTGCTTTTGCTCTGTGCAGCCTTGCTCGTATTATGCTTCGGCGCTTCCTTGTATTTTACGGCCGACCTTGGCGTTTCGGCCTATGATGCATGGGCGCTGATCCTGACTGACCGCAAGCTGGCGCCGTTTCGGATCTGCCGGATCGGCACGGATACTGTATGTACGGCGGCTGGGCTGCTTATGGGAATTATGCCGGGAATCGGCACTTTGATTGCCGCTTTCGGCATGGGACCTATCATTGAACTCTTTAATCAAAAAGCGGCGATTCCGCTTTTAGAAAAAAACTGGACGTTTATGCGCGGCGCTAAAATAAAACCGCTGTCCAGGCCATAAAAAAACAAGGCTGTCCGTTCTCCCGGACACCAGGGCAAAGAAACAGGAGGCTGCGGCAGCCCCCTGTTCTTTCTTTATCCGCTTATCCCCTCTCACAGCAGCGGAGCCGCCGCTTTCATCACAATCCCGGTCAGTTTCACTTTCCAGTCTTCGTTTTTGACCGTATGCATCGTAACCCGCCGGCATTCCCGCAGCGTCTGTTTGAAATCCTGTTCGATATCCGCGATACAATCCGTTCCATAAAGATAAGTAGCGCATTCAAAATGGTGGTACAGGCTGCGGTAATCTAAGTTAATCGTCCCAACGACCGCTTCCTGGTCGTCACAGGCAAATACCTTTGCATGGACAAATCCCGGTGTATATTCATATATGTGAATCCCGGACTGCAAAAGCGCTTCGTAATGCATTTTTGCCAGGGCATATGGAATCTTTTTATCCGGAATACCGGGCAGAATCAGAATAATCTCCACACCGCGCTCTGCGGCAAACCGCAACGCTGTCTCCGTTTCCCCGTCCAGAATCAGATACGGTGTCATAATATGCACATACTTCCTGGCACGGTTTAAGATATCCATGTATACCCGCTCTCCCAACATATCCTGGTCCAGCGGACAATCCCCGTACGGAATCACAAACCCCCTGGCATATTTGCGTTTTGGAGCCGGATACGCCAGAAATTTTTCGTATTCCTGCATTTTCCCGTCCATATTCCACATCTGCAAAAACATCAGGGTAAAGCTTCTTACCGCTTCGCCCTTTAACATAACGGCCGTATCTTTCCAGTAGCCGAACCGTACCACATGATTGATGTATTCATCCGCCAGGTTCACACCGCCGTTAAACGCCGTATGCCCGTCAATTACCAGGATTTTGCGGTGGTCTCTATAATTATAATGGGTGGAAAGAAACGGCATGGCCGGGGCAAATATTTTACACTGGATCCCAAGATCCATCAGCCGTTTCGGATAATCATGAGGCAGAAGCTTTAATTCACAAGTGCCGTCATACATCACACGTACATCGACGCCAAGCTTTACCTTACGTCCAAGGATTTCCAAAATCTTACCCCACATCAGCCCTTCTTCTATAATAAAATATTCTATAAAAATAAAATGCTCTGCCCTTTCGATCTGCCGCAGCAGTTCTTCAAACTTTGCTTCCCCGGATTGGAAATAAGTGACCGCCGTTTCAGCAAAGACCGGATAGCAGCCGCTTCTGCGCATATAACGCGCGAGTGCGGCTGCACCCGGATTTTCCCTTTCAAATGCCTGAAAAACAGATTCCTCCTGCGGTATGATTTCTTTTGTTTCTTTTGTCAGTTCAGCAAAACGGTCCCGCAATGCACGATGGCCGATATCACTCCTTGTATACCAGTATAATAACGCGCCGAAAACCGGAAACAACATCATAATCACCAGCCATGTAATCTTTGCGGTCGGGTTCATCCAGCTATTGAGCAGGTACAGCACCATAATTACGGTAAAAACAATCGTTACACTATAAAAATGCGGCAGCAGTTCCTCAAACCACCGGAACATTCCAAGCAGCGCAGCCGCCTGCAGCGCCATTAAAAGCAGCATAAGGCCCATACGGCCAAATATAACATAAGACAAGCCTTTTTTGCTTTTTTTAAGCAGCCTGATCCCTCTGTTGCGGGCATTGTTTATCTGAAACATATCCGTCTTCCCTCTTTTCTCTTTTCTCTTACTTGTACAGGATTACTCCCGCTTTACTTTTATTAGCTAACATTATATAGCAAACCGACGGGAAAGACAAGGAACAGCAAAGGAAAAGTCCGCCATACGTAACAGTTCAGATAGCAATGTCATGAAGTTAAGA
>CAJUIH010000062.1 GCA_910586045.1 uncultured Eubacterium sp. | reverse complement strand
CTTATCCGGCGTCCCCGCAGCCAAAATGTAACACCCTATCTGAACTGTTACACAAAACAAAAGAATTTTTATACAGACGGTTGTGATTTTACACAAATTCTGATAGAATAAAGTCAATTGGAGCAATCTTGCTCATAGTGGATGATGGATAGGAGGAAATTACATGGCGGAAGATCGAAAAATATACAGCATCAAGGAAGACAATCTCGGCGAAGTAAACATTGCGGACGAGGTTGTTACCATTATAGCGGGCCTGGCTGCCACAGAAGTAGAGGGTGTCGGTTCTATGGCAGGCAACATTACGAATGAGCTTGTCAGCCGGCTTGGAAAGAAAAATCTGGCAAAAGGTGTAAAAGTGGATGTGATTGATAATTGCGTTACGGTAGATGTAGCAATTAATATTGCATACGGATATGCGATTCCGGATATTTCGGCAAAGGTGCAGGATAAGATTAAAACAGCGATTGAGACGATGACAGGACTTGAGGTCAATGCCGTAAATGTACGAATTGTCAGTGTTGATATGGGAAGCAGCAAATAGGGCTTGGAATAAGCCGGGCAACGGGGGTTTAGGAGTGTCATTGCGGCACTCCTTTTATTCTTTTTGCGGCGGATATCTGCTGTTTGGGTGCAGCCGTTCCCTAGAGGAACGGAAAGGCTGCGTCCGGACCGGAAGTGATGGAGAGGAAGTTATGAACAGGAGAGAAATCAGGGAATATATTTTTAAAATGCTGTTTCAAATCGATTTTTATGATACGAAGGGCATGGAAGAGCAGATCGGGCTTTCTATGGAAGCGTTGGAAGAAACGGATGAAAAGAAACGGGAATATATCGAACAGAAACTGCGTGCTATTTACAGGTACAGGGAAGATCTGGATGCCATGATCAATGAAAAGGCGACCGGATGGAAAACGCAGCGTATGAATAAAGTGGATCTTACGATTATCCGTCTGGCGCTTTATGAGTTAAAATATGACGAGGATATTCCGTCCGGCGTGGCGATCAACGAGGCGGTGGAACTGGCAAAGATTTACAGCAGCGACGGGGCGCCTGCTTTTGTAAACGGCGTGCTGGCAAAATTTGTATGATAAGGATATGGGGAAGCAAAAGGGAATGAAACGAATATACAGTGTAGGACAAGTCAATACCTATATTAAAAATATGTTTGCGCAGGATTTTATGCTGGGCAAAATCAGTATCAAGGGTGAGGTTTCGAACTGTAAATACCACGGATCAGGCCATATTTATTTTTCATTGAAAGATGCTTCCGGTACGATCGCGGCGGTGATGTTTGCGGGAAACCGTAAAAACGGCCTGAAATTTCGTATGCGGGATGGGGATAACGTGGTCGTTACGGGTTCTGTCGAAGTGTATGAAAGGGACGGGCGCTACCAGCTTTATGCAAGGCAGATTGAATTAGACGGCGCGGGCGCCCTGTTTCTGCGCTTTGAGGCGCTCAAACAGGAACTTGCGCAAATGGGGATGTTTGCCCCGGAGTATAAGCGGCCGATTCCCAAATATATCCGCAGGCTTGGGATCGTTACGGCTCCGACCGGGGCGGCGATCCAGGATATCCGAAATATCAGCCGCAGAAGAAACCCTTTTGTACAGTTAATCTTGTATCCGGCGCAGGTGCAGGGAGACGGGGCGGCGGCTAGTATTGTAAACGGCATTCATGCATTGGAGCGTCTTGCGGTGGATACGATCATCGTTGGGCGGGGCGGCGGCTCGATTGAGGATTTGTGGGCATTTAATGAGGAAATTGTGGCGCGTGCTATTTTTGCATGCACCGTCCCGATTATTTCCGCGGTCGGGCATGAGACGGATACCACGATCGCCGATTATGTAGCGGACCTGCGGGCGCCGACGCCGTCTGCCGCGGCAGAGCTTGCGGTATATGATTATGCACAGTTTCGTGAAGCCGTACGCGTGTTAAAAACGACCCTGCATCTGCGCATGCGCGAACACATCCGCCTGGAATATCAAAAACAGGAACAGCTTCGAACAAAGCTTAGGTATTTAAGCCCAAAAGCAGTGCTACATAACCGCAGACAATACGCGGTTGATTTGGAAGACCAGTTGCGGCGGGGAATGCGTATCCGTCTGGAAAAAGAAAAGCATCGGGTGCAGCTATTCGCACAGCGGCTCGAAGCCGGATCTCCGGCAAAAAAATTAAGTCAGGGTTTTTCTTTTGTAACAGACGCGCGGGGGATTCCGCTTCAGAATGTGTCGCAGACGCGGATTGGAGAGGATATTACGGTGCGTACGGTGGATGGCAAAATCAAGGCCGCGGTTTCGCAGATTATTCCAAGGCAGGAACTGTAGGCATGGAGCCGGTGGAAGCCGGACTGGAAAATGAAAATCATACACGGCAGTGAACTATCGCCGGTCGTAGAAAAGTAAAAAATCGGTCGTAGGAGGCGGCAGTAAAATGGACAGCAAAACAAACAGCGAACAAAGCGGCAAAGAAGAAAGCCAGATAAACGGGGCGGATGCCGAAAGAAACGAGGAAGCATCGGACGGCCAGCGTCTGGAAGATGTGCTGCTTGAGGTGGAGCAATGTATTTTACAATTGGAAAACCCGCAGATCTCACTCGAAGATTCGTTCCGGTATTATGAAGAGGGAGTGCGTAAGCTCAAGCTTTGCAATGAAAAAGTAGCGCAGATTGAACAGAAAATGCTCGTGATCGGCGCACAGGGGGAACTGGAGGAATTTTAAACATGGCTGTATTTGCCTGGATGAAACGAAAGGAATGAGAAATGAATAAGAAAAAGGAATCCGATGCAGCCTGCCCAAAATCCGGCGATGCCGGGATTCAGGAAGAAATTGCGCAAAAAGCCGCAGAAATCGAAGCGGTGATCCAAACATATCTGCCGCGGGAAGACGGATATCAAAAGCAGATTATGGAAGCGATGAACTACAGTATTTTGTCCGGGGGAAAGCGGCTGCGTCCGATGCTGATGTTAGAAACGTATCGGATGTTCGGCGGCAGCGGCCGGGTGATTGAGCCGTTTCTGGCGGCGATCGAAATGATCCATACGTATTCGCTGGTACACGACGACCTGCCGGCTATGGATAATGACGCGTACCGCAGAGGACGGAAAACGACACATATAGTATACGGGGAAGCCATGGGAATCCTGGCTGGGGACGCATTATTAAATTATGCTTTTGAAACAGCAATGCGGGCGTTTGCTATGGACGGCGATCTTTCCTGCTGTGCGCGCGCCGTGCAGATTCTTGCAAAAAAAGCGGGGATCTATGGAATGATCGGCGGACAGGCTGTGGATGTGCAGAATGAAAAAAATGAAACGTGCGCGGACCGGGATATGCTGGATTTTATTTACCGGTTAAAGACCGCGGCTTTGCTGGAAGCTTCCATGATGGCCGGTGCGGTACTGGCCGGGGCCGGGGAAGCGCAGGCCCGGATTTTGGAGCAGGCTGCGGAAAAAGCCGGCGTTGCGTTTCAGATTCGGGACGACATTCTGGATGTGACAGGGACACTGGAAGAACTAGGCAAGCCGATTGGGTCGGATGAAAAGAATGAAAAGGTCACTTATGTTTCTTTATATGGTATCGAAGCGGCTAAAAAGCAGGTGGAAACGCTGACAGAAGAAGCGATGGCGCATCTTGCCTGCCTGCCTGTCAAAAATGAGTTTTTGGAACGGCTGCTGCTGTATTTAATACAGCGCAGAAAATAAGATTGTTTTCTGAAAAAGCAGCAATACGTCCGGCCTGCGGGCAAATTCCTTTTTGGAAGGATTAGGAGAAGTGTATGGTACTGGATAAAATAGAGAAAACAAACGATATCAAAAAGCTGAGTCAGGAAGAACTGCGGCAGCTTCCGGGGGAAATCCGCCGTTTTCTGGTTGAACATTTATCGGAAACGGGGGGACACCTGGCCTCAAATATGGGAGTAGTCGAACTTACGATGGCGCTGCATCTGACTTTGAATCTGCCGCAGGATAAAATTATATGGGATGTGGGCCATCAGTCCTATACGCACAAAATATTGTCCGGACGAAAACAGGCGTTCGATTCGCTGCGCCAATATGGGGGGCTGAGCGGATTTCCCAAAACCAAAGAGAGCGCCTGTGACAGTTTTAATACCGGGCACAGTTCGACGTCGATTTCAGCGGGCCTTGGACTGGCCGCCGCGAGAGACCTGACCGGGGACCAGTATCAGGTCGTTTCGGTGATTGGGGACGGCGCGCTGACCGGGGGAATGGCGTTTGAAGCGCTGAACAACGCATCCAAGCTGGAAACGAATTTTATTATTATTTTAAATGATAATGACATGTCTATTTCGCCGAATGTCGGCGGTATGTCGCAGTACCTCAGCGGGATCCGTACAGCAAACGCGTACCAGGACTTAAAAAGCGGCGTGATGGAATCCCTGCATAAAATCCCAGTGTATGGAGAGCGGATTGTACAGCGGATCCGAAGGACAAAAAGCGGCATTAAGCAGCTTTTAATTCCGGGTATGCTGTTTGAGGATATGGGAATCTTGTATCTTGGGCCGGTAGACGGGCACGATGTGGAAAAAGTGTCTGCGATGCTGTTAAAAGCATCCCGTGTCAACGGCCCAGTCCTGCTGCATGTCATTACACAAAAAGGACGCGGATACGAACCGGCCGTGCGAAATCCGGCGCGCTTTCATGGAACGGAGCCGTTTGAAATAGAAACCGGGCTGCCAAAAAAGAAAAAAAGAAAGGCGGGGTATACCGATATATTTTCAACGGTTATGCGCAAATTGGGCGACCGCGATGAGAAAGTGGTAGCGATTACGGCGGCCATGGAAACAGGAACCGGACTAAAACGTTTTCACAATATGTTCCCAGAACGCTTCTTTGACGTCGGCATTGCGGAAGAACATGCCGTGACGTTTGCGGCTGGGCTGGCGGCTGGAGGGTGCCGGCCGGTCCTGGCCGTTTATTCTTCTTTTTTACAGCGTGCTTATGACCAGGTACTGCACGATGTCTGTCTGCAGGATCTGCCGGTTGTTTTTGCCATTGACCGCGCCGGGATCGTAGGAAGCGACGGAGAAACGCACCAGGGTATTTTTGATATTTCGTTTCTGCTGCCGATACCGGGTATTACATTGATGGCGCCAAAGAACAAATGGGAATTTTCAGACATGATTAAATTTGCAGTTAATTTCTCGCACCCTATTGCGCTCCGTTATCCAAGGGGGGAGGCATTTGACCAGTTAGAGGAATTTCGCGCGCCGGTTGAATGGGGAAAGAGCGAGCTTTTATACGAACACGGAGAGGTCGTATTGCTTGCTTACGGCAGTATGGTAAAGACAGCACTGCAAGTACGTGAGAGCCTGCGGCTGAAAGGGCAGGAATGCGCGATAGTTAATTTAAGATTTGCAAAACCACTGGATACGCGGATGCTGCGCGAGTCAGGAGAAAAATATAAATTAATGGTAACAATGGAAGAAAATGTATTATCCGGCGGAATCGGCGAGGCGGTGTCGGAGTATCTGGACCGCGCCGGGATATCGGTTCCGGTGCTGCATATCGCGGTGGAAGACGAATTTATCCCGCATGGGAATGTGGAACTGCTGAAAAAACAGGTCGGCCTGGATGCGGACAGCATTGTGGAAAAAATCAGGAAACAGATGGAACAACGATAAAGGAAAGAAATGAAAGAACGATTAGATTTATTATTGGTAAAGCGGGGCTTGGCTGCTTCCCGTCAGAAAGCGAAAGCGATGATCATGGAAGGGATTGTTTACGTCAGGCAGCAGAAAGAAGATAAGGCAGGTTCCATGTTCGAGGAACAGGTTCCGATTGAAGTACGGGGCAGGACATTAAAGTATGTCAGCCGCGGGGGGCTGAAGCTGGAAAAAGCAATCACGCAGTTTGGGATTGTATTGGACAATAAGATTTGTATGGATATCGGGGCGTCGACCGGGGGGTTTACGGATTGTATGCTCCAAAACGGGGCTAAAAAAGTATACGCGGTAGACGTAGGCTACGGGCAGTTTGCATGGTCGCTCAGGCAGGATGAACGGGTGGTCTGTATGGAAAAAACAAATATCCGTTACGTAACGCCGCAGGACCTTTCGGATTCCCTGGAATTTGCGTCCGTAGATGTGTCGTTTATTTCCCTTGAAAAGGTATTGGGTCCGGTGAAAGAACTGTTTGTTCCAGACGGAGAAATGGTCTGTTTGATCAAGCCGCAGTTTGAAGCCGGCAGGGAAAAAGTCGGGAAAAAGGGCGTGGTCAGGGATCGAAACGTGCATTTGGAAGTGGTAGAGCGCGTAACGGCCTATGCTGCTCAGCTTGGATTTCAAATTTTACATCTGGATTTTTCACCGATCAAGGGTCCGGAGGGGAATATTGAATATCTGATGCATATCCGCAAAGGGGAAACAGGGGGACAGGAGGAGGCAGCAGATTGTATGGCGGTTGTACAGGCCGCACACGATGCTTTAGATGTATGAAAAAATTTGTAATTATAGCAAATGCTTTAAAAGACAGGGGTTTAACGCAAACACGCGCATTGTGCCGCTATATCAGGGCGCAGGGCGCAGACTGCCGGTATCTGGTCAGTGTAGATGAAAAAGAGGGCATTCAAAAGGTGCTGCGGGAAAATATCCCGTCCGGTACGGAATGCATACTTGTGCTTGGAGGGGACGGTACGCTGATTCGGGCGGCGCGGGATACCTTTTTGTGCGGGATCCCCCTGCTTGGAATCAATATGGGGACGCTTGGTTATTTGTGCGAACTGGAAATCGGAGACGCCCGCAGCGCAATTGACGCGATTATGCGCGGAGACTATGTGCTGGAAGAACGGATGATGCTTTCCGGAGAGCACCTTTACCGCAAGATAAAACAGGATTTACCAAATGACAGCAGCGGGGTGGATGTGAAAGAGCACAAGATCGCCAGCCATGCGCTGAATGATATTGTGATCCACAGGGCAGGCGCGTTGTCGTTGGTCAGCCTGACCGTCTATGTAAACGGGCAGTATTTAAACACATTTCAAGGCGACGGCATTATTATAGCGACGCCGACCGGATCGACGGCCTATAATATGTCAGCTGGAGGACCGATTGTAGATCCAAAAGCACAGTTGCTTTTACTTACCCCGATCAATGCCCATACGCTGATGCCAAAAAGCATTATTATCGATGCACAGGATGAAATCGAAGTAAAAGTCGGCAGCCGGCGGGTGCAGCGGGACGAAATGGTGGAAGTCAGCTTTGACGGGGATCCCGTCTGCAGCCTGGAAGTCGGCGGTTCCATAAAAGTACGCAGGGCAAAAGCGTGTACAAAAATACTAAAATTCAATAAAGTCAGTTTTTTGGAAATCCTGCGCAGAAAAATGGAAATGGGGACTGGCTGAATTTGAACCACAGAAAGAAGTTTGAAACGCGGTCTGGTTAATGGAGCAAAGATGATGAAATACGCAAGGCATGCAAAAATATTGGAAATTATAAAAAAATACGATGTAGAAACGCAGGAAGAATTGGCCGTGCATCTTGTAGAATCCGGATATCCGGCTACGCAGGCTACGGTGTCGCGGGATATTCGGGAACTAAAGCTGACCAAAGTATCTTCCGGCACCGGCAGACAGAAATACGCGGCTATCGGCACAGAACAGGAAGACCTGGCAAAATACATCCGTGTATTTAGGGCCGGCTTCCAGTCGATGGATATGGCGCAGAATATTCTGGTGATCAAGACAGTAGCGGGTATGGCCATGGCAGTTGCCGCCGCTTTGGATGCGATGGAATGCCATGAAATTGTAGGAAGCATTGCGGGAGACGATACGATTATGTGTGCGATCCGGTCCGTTGAAGATACGGTGACTTTGATGGAACGCCTGCACAGGATTATCAGTGCCGAATCATAAAACGATATGAAAAGAGGATAGTAAGGATATTAAATCGGCATCCGAAAAATAAAATACTGATGCAAGGATAAAAAAGAAACTATAGGAAAAAATAAGAAGCAATACTAATATGGAGAAATATAATAAAGAAGCAATAAAAAATATGGAGAAATAAAATTAAGGAGAAAATAATGTTACATAGTCTTCATGTGAAAAATTTAGCCCTGATTGAAGAAGCGGAGGTGGATTTTTCGGACGGGTTCAATATACTATCCGGAGAAACCGGGGCGGGAAAATCAATTATCATAGGCTCCATTGCAATCGCGGTCGGCGGGAAAATATCCAGGGATATGATTCGTAAAAATGCAGGCTATGCACTGGTAGAGTTGATTTTTTCCGTCGGCCAAGCAGTCAGGCAAAAGCTGGAAGCAATGGATATTCCGGTGGAAGACGACCAGGTCATACTGACCAGAAAGATATCCGGCGGCCGTTCGGTTGCAAAGATCAATTCTGAAAGCGTATCTACAGCCAAATTAAAAGAAGTATCTTCCCTGTTAATTGACATTCATGGCCAGCATGAACACCAGTCTCTGCTGAGTCAGAAAAACCATCTGCGCATTCTCGACGCTTATGCCAAAAAAGAACTCAAAGATTTAAAACAAATGCTGGCAGAGTCCTATCATGCCTATATGGAGGTGAAAACCGAACTAAAAGAAGCGTCCTTACATATGGAACAACGCACAAGAGAACTGGCATTTCTTCAGTATGAAGCAGAGGAAATTGAAAATGCGGATTTAAAAATTGGGGAAGATGAGGAATTAGAAAGGCAGTACCGCAGGTTTTCCAACAGCCAAAAAATTAGGGGCAGCATCGGGCAGGTTTACCAGATGACCTCGGAAAGCGGCGCGGCGGATCTGACCGGACGGGCGGTTCAGGAATTGGCAGGCCTTAGCGGCTACGACGAACAGATCGGGCAGCTCGAAGGGCAGTTAATGGAAATCGACAACCTGCTGAATGATTTTAACCGGGAACTGGCAGGCTATATGGATGCGGTTGATTTTGACGAAGAACAGTTTTTTGAGATCGAAAAACGGCTGGATCTGATCAACGGATTAAAAGTGAAATACGGCAGAAACAGTTCCGCCGGTGCATCGATCGAACAGATCCTGGCAGAATATGAAAAGAAGAAAGAACGGATAGAAAAACTAAGTGATTACGATGCTTATGTGGCAGGCTTGCAGCAGGATCTGCGCCAGAAAGAAGACAAGCTAAAGAAATATTGCGCCAAAGTATCAAGAATACGCCAAAAAGAGGCCGCAAAATTAACAAAAAAAATTAAATCGGCATTAATTGATTTGAATTTTTTGGATGTTCAGTTTGAACTAGACCTTAAAAGAAAAAAAGAGTATTCGATTTCGGGTACTGATGAAGCGGAATTTTTGATTTCCACCAATCCGGGAGAACCATTAAAATCACTGACAAAAATCGCTTCCGGCGGTGAACTGTCACGAATCATGCTTGCGATTAAGGCAGTATTAGCCGACTGTGATGAAATCGGAACACTGATATTTGATGAAATCGACACCGGAATCAGCGGCCGTACCGCGCAGATGGTTTCCGAAAAGATGAACGTCATTTCCAAAGACCACCAGATTATCTGCATCACCCATCTGCCGCAGATTGCAGCGATGGCGGATACGCATTTTTTAATAGAGAAAGAAGCAGACAACGAGCACACCGTTACAAAAATCCGCAGGCTGGAGAACAAAGAAAGCATAGCGGAGCTTGGGCGGATGCTTGGCGGCGTCAAGATTACAGATACCGTTTTAAAAAGCGCAAAAGAAATGAAAGATTTGGCAGACGCATCTAAAAATTCCTAGATTTAAAACCATATAAGATGACATACTAGTAGAGAGTGAGATTTGATTTACCGTATTTATTTATCAATTACACAGGAAAAGAGATGTCAGATTATGTTGCAAAAAGTATGGTTTCAATTTCAAAGAAAAAGAAAACAGGCCGGGTATGCGGGAGTTATTTTATGGGTAGCGTTTTCCTATCTGTTAATGATCAGCGAGATCCCAGACCAAATGTATGTGGAACTCGGCGAAGAACCGCGGATGGCATTCGGTGTGCCGGTAACGGGAACAGTCGTAGACAGTACGCAAGCATTTGCTAACCAAAAATACGGCGGCAAAGGCGCCATCCATCTAACGGCAAATACAGCCGGGCAGCAGTCGGCGCCGTCTTACCAGATTGTCTGCAAATTGTTTGGTGCAATCCCGGTAAAGCAGATTTCCGTGCAGGAAGTGGACAAAAAAACACTGCTGCCAGCCGGAACCAATATCGGAATCTATGTACGCTGTGAAAAGGTAATGATTATTGGAACCGGAGAGGTCATAGACCAGTCAGGTTCCAGGCAGGAGCCTGCCAAAAACGTCGTACGAAGCGGCGACTGCATCCTTGCTGTCGACGGCGAAGAGATTCAAACAAAAGAGCAGCTTGTGAAAAAAGTCGCATCCTGCAGCGGAAATAAAATAGAACTGCTGCTCAAACGCAACGGGGAAACGATCAGCGTTTCGGTCAAACCGGTACGGTCTAAGGATGGGGTATATCAAATAGGGCTATGGGTCCGCGATGATATTGCAGGAGTCGGCACGCTAACGTATATATCGGACGAAATGGACTATGGCGCGCTTGGCCACGGTGTGACAGACGCAGATTTAGGCAGCCTGCTGTCCTTAAAAACCGGGGCGATCTATCAGACAACGATTTTGGATGTCCGAAAAGGAAAACGCGGGCAGCCAGGGGAAATGTCCGGTATGATAAACTACGATGAAAAATACAAACTAGGCAGCGTAAAGGAGAATACTTCTGTCGGGATCTATGGAAAGCTTGCCGTACTGCCCCAAGAAGTCCAGGATGTCGATGCCCTGCCTGTGATGTATAAAGAAGGGATCAAAAAGGGGAAAGCGCAGATTATAAGTTCCGTTGAAGGGCACCGGCAGGCGTATGATATTGAGATTGCGCATACGGATTACCATAGTGAGGGGAATAATAAGGGGATTCAGTTTTGCGTGACGGATCGGGCGCTGTTGGAGGATACTGGGGGGATAGTGCAGGGGATGTCTGGGTCGCCCATAGTCCAAAACGGGCATATCATTGGGGCGGTGACGCATGTGTTTATTTCGGATTCTAAGATGGGGTATGGGGTGTTTATTGAAAATATGCTGGAGCATTGAGTTTGATTTTATATAATGATAAAGCGTTTCTGTCTAGAAAGGATGGAAACGCTTTTTGGTATTTTAATCTATATATTCGGTGATTGAATACTGCACAATAAACCCGATAAACGGCATTGTTTTGTTTGTATAGTTATACTGGACATGTACTTAAACTTTCTGACTAATTTCGGTCAATATTACTAAGGTTCACATATATTGACAATAGAGAGAGCAGGGTGTTCGTAATAAAGAAAAATATGAGTGATTAATTTATGAGTAAGAGGCCGTTATTCGAGCTTGGCAATGATAAAAATATCCGATGTCTGGTTGATACAGGTGCAAATATTGCAGTATGGTGTGCTGATATCCAATATTTTAAAGAAGTTTTTGTTTGTGCAGAGCTGGTAATGGCAGTAATGATAAATTTTCTAATATCATAATTGATGGAGGTACAAAAGACAGTGAAGTAGAATTTGCAGAACTGATTGAATATATTGACAGCCGCAATGAAACTATAGAAGCGCTTATACTGACACATATAGATTACGATCATTTGCAAGGAGCTGTTTCGGGAATCGCTATCTTACCTGAGAAAATATTGAGAAGGACAATACAAAGAATACTATTTAACTGCTGCAGAGGAATTATACGAGAACAGGGTGGAATAGGAAAAAATTGTGCGGAAGACGTGTTAAAGGGACAGATACCTACAGAAGGATGGTTCTGGGGTGCTGTTTCTAAGACAACTGGGAGAGCAGCCGATTCTTTTCACTGCGGCACATGTAGTATACTCGCTGTTTGAGGGTTCAGATGATGCTAGGCTGTGCATGGGATTTACAGATGGGCATGGCGGGGTGCAGACAATGGAACTCAATGTATGTCTGGGAAATAGAAAGGAAGAGGAAACATGTGCGGCGGGGGATGTCTATATCCATCCAAAGTATTTAGAATCAGAAGAAGTACGGGCAGACTGCAGTTATGATGCTGCATTGATTATCCTTCCATGGAAGAAGTGGATGGAAACATGTGACAGTTTTTTTATAAAAGACGGTGCTGAAAGACAGGATTTGCGAGGGTGGGGATTCCCGCAGTCAATGGATAAAGAAATGGAAAAGGAATCTGCAGACATTCTGTCAGGAAAAAAAGAGATTCATGGCTTCATTAATCACATAGAAAAAATAGCGATGCGGTTTAGTTTTGCGTATAATTTGGGACATATGGAAAGAAATGTTACAAGAGATAGTGCAGTGGTGGGGTTTTCCGGTTCGGGCTTATTTGATGTTGAGGAAGATGGCATTGTCTTAAAAGGGATAATTTCCAAAGAGTGTGGGGAAAAACCGCAGGACAGATGCTTTGGGCTAGTTCATCAGGTCTTTTTTTTGATTTGCTGCAAGAATATAAGATCACACTTCAATGTCTACAGTCATTTGAACCATACATGAATATTATTGCAGCATCATTTCCTAAAACTCGACAAATTGCGAAGACATGTTTTATTGACTGGTCTGAGGAATTAATGGAAGATCATGGAGTCTTGCCTAGGGATTTTGAATGTGACACACAAATCAAATTACAATGTAATAGTAATCGAAAATATTGTACAGCATTTTGGACAGGCCAGTTAAAAAAAGCTGTCATTTTGTATGGAGTAAATTGCATTCCTGCATCTCAAATGTTATACTGCCATAGATATATTGAAGTGTTTATACGCTGTTCAGAAGTGAAGAAACAATTATGGGGAGGGAATTTTTGGACAGCGGGCTAAAATAATAGACTAAAGCCAGAAGTTATTACAAAGCTCTTAATTATTCTTGTAGACATGTAGTTTGAATTATTATGGGGGTATATCTATGGCTAAATTTCGATAATTCTAAGGGGAAAGAGGAAAAGCAAGAAAACGAAACTCTTCCGTGCGCTTAGAGATTTGCGTAGGATTTAAAAAAGATTTGACAGCACGGTTTGGACTGGAAGAGGTTTTCGGTATTGTCCGTCTGGAAGTATGTCAAGCCCGGATTTGAGATTTATTTTAACAGTTTGGGACGGATTTTAACAATTCGTGCCACACTACTTGAAAAAAATGCGAAAATCAGTACAGTATTAATAAAGAAAAACAACTTTACGTTTTGCGCAGATAAAAAAGAAAGGCGGGGCGCTGAAAAATAGCTGGGTACGTTGGCAGGAAGCAATATTACAATATTACTGCGGCAAGGTTTACCGGATAACAAAAACAATAAAATAAGGCGTTGTATACCGCACTTTACCGCCAGTGCAGAAAGGAAAACGGAGTATGAAACAATCATGGAAGAAGAAAGGCAGGCAGGGCCTGATGGTTCTGCTGACAGCGATTCTGCTGGCCGGGGCTTGGGGTGTTCCTACAGGCGCGCAGACAGCGGGCGCCAGGCAGCAGGCAACAAACAGGGAAGAAGCGCCTGAATACGTATCAGGACAGCCGGAACAGGGTCCAGGGGATTCTGGGGGAGCAGCGGAAACGCAGAATGGAAACCCGCTTACGTTCGCGGCGAAAACAGTGGGCGCAGCAAATACGCTTCAATCCGCAAAGCTGAATACATCCCAGTATTTGCTGATTTATCCAGCCGCGGACAAGAAATACCGTTGGAATACGAACGGTACCGGAAAAAATGCCTGCGTGCACCTGGATACGAACGGCGGGCACGATTGCACAATGAAATTTAATCTGGAAATGTCATCGGGCGGCGTTTATTACTATAGTATAAAATACAGCGGCTCTGGCTATTACATTGATTCGGAACATGACGACGATAAGACCGGGCGCGTACTGCATAACGGGAAAAAAAGCAGGGACCAGGACAATCAGCTTTTCCGTTTTGTTCCCGTAAAGGATTCCAGGGGCAATGTAAAGAAGAATACATATTATATCCTTTCCAAAAAAGGAGACAATAAAGGAAAGGAATTGTACATCGGGCTGGATGGAAATAAAGGGATTGACTTGAAACGAAAGGTGGCCACTACATCCAATCCGATGGAGTGGGTAGTGGAAAACGCTACGGTGGATGTTCCGGCCAAAGCGGAACGGCTGCCTGACAAAAAAGGCAAGACAATCTGTATGATCTATCCACAGGGCTACAAGCGCGATATCAACGTCAGCAGCGATTCCAAATTAAATGGGGCGAAACTGCATCTTTGGCTCCATGGAACCAGTTCAAAGTTCGACTGCATGTGGGACAGCAATTACAAGGCATACCGCTTAGGCGGCATGACGATCACTGAGCACAGCCTCGGTACCGTATGGGATATTAAGGACCGCAGCTACGCAGATGGCGCGGCCATCCATTGCTGGAAACAGATAGGCGACAGCCTGAGCCAGTACTGGAGGTTTATATCGTGCGGAAACGGGGTTTACCAGATCCAGAACGCCTATACGGGAAAATACGCGGCTCTGAAAGAAACAAAAGATGAGGACGGGGTGCAGCTTGTAACCAGCAGCAAACCGGCCAACTGGCAGGTAGATGTGATCAATGTGGAAAACCAGAATGCCAAAGCCGTAAAGTGGATGTCCGAACTGCCGGATGATACCCTGCTGTCAAACATCAACATTCCGGGTTCGCATGATACGGGGACCGCATGGACGACGGCATACGGCCTGGATTTGAGTGATAAGGAGAGCATATCCATTTCCAAGTGCCAGCAGTTATTTGTAGAAGAGCAGTTGAACGTGGGTGTGCGTGCCTTTGACCTGCGCGCGGATTCTTTTATAGACCATGACGATCCGGATATTGTCCACGGCAGCCAGATTGCCCAGTGCCGCAAGCAGGATTATTCAAAATTGAGCCTGAAAGACGTCTTCCAAAAGACGGCCGATTTTTTGAAAGCAAATCCAAGTGAAACGGTAATTTTTAAGATCAATCATCAGGGCAGCGGCAAGGTGGAAGACGTAGCCAAGTCTGTAGACAATTTTATACAGAGCGGAAATTATCCGATTTATAAGCCGGATACATTGACCGTTCCGTCTTTGGGCGAAGTCCGTGGAAAAATTGTCCTTTTGCGTGGATTTTCCTTTGGCAGCTACAAGCCGGTGAGCAAAACGTCCTATTTTGGGATCGATATGGCCGGATGGGGCGGGGATTACGACAAGATCCCTGGAGCACGCCAGATCTATGACAAAGATGGCTGTGAGGTATGGGTTCAGGATGCATATACCGTAAATACGACAGAGAAGCGAAGCCATTTCGAAAAGACAATTGACCAGGCGGCCAGCGGAGAGATTCCTGTAGGGTCCTATATCTTGAATTTCACTAGCTGCACGAATCCGACGATTATTATCAACAACGCCAGAAACATGACGTCCTGGTTCCTTAGCCGGGATGCCCGCGCATACCGGCAGAGCAAACGGGTAGGAATTGTGCTGATGGACTATATAGACGCCAAGATGGCGCTCGCGGTTTACAGCAATCCGCCGGCAGAAGAAATTATCTTCCCGAAAAAGGCTTCTATGGCTTATGGGCAGTCCTTGTCGCAGGCGGAAGTAGAAGGCGGCAGCGCATCGGGGACTTTTGCCTTTAAAGAGCCGGAAACTGTGCCGTCAAATGCCGGAACAAAGTCCTATACGATGGTATACACGCCTTTGGATCCGCAGGAGCCGTCCATAGAGCAGGAGGTCACAGTTACGGTAGACAAAGCCGTGCAAAACCTAAAAACCAATGCAGCATCTGTGAAACAGGAAGTCGGGGCAGATGCGGTCAAATCCAAAATCAGCGGGGCCAAAACAGCGCTGACATTTACCTCTTCGAATCCGGACGTTGCCGAGATCGATGAAAATGGCAAGGTCCAGTTCAAAGGCGTGGGAAAAGCCGTCATTACGGTTCAGGCAGAAGAAAGCGAAAATTACAAAGCGGCGTCTTTAAAATGGACCGTGAACGTGATCCCTAAAACAGTGGATATCAAAAACCTTTCTTCCAAACAAAAAGGGACCATCCAGTGCAAGATTCAAAATGCGCTGCAAACGAATACGGGCTATGAGCTGCAGTACCAGATCAACAAAGAGAAAAAAGTTTTTACGAAAAAGCTGAACAAAAATGCAGCTAAAAATCTGGTGCTGAAAAACTTTCCATCCGGCGATACGATCCGGCTGCGGATCCGGGCTTATCAGGTCGTAGATGGAAGGGCCTATTATGGCAAATACAGCAAAATCCAGAGCGTAAGGATCCAGTAGCCCTGTTTTGCAGGGACAGGTACGGGCTGGCGCGCTAAGAAAAATACAGCGGTTTTACTTTTTTAGATCTATTATATAGGATAGATTGTATGTATTTTGCTTCGCGCGTCAGCTCCTTTTTTGATTTTGCCAAAGCAAAATTTTTCCATCGGTACCCCGTCGTTTGCTTTTGTTGTGTATTATTCTTTGTCTGGGGTACGGATGAGTTCCGAAGTGCAATGTCCGCACCGTACCGCACCAAACGGAATTTCCATCAGGCAGTATGGGCATGTCTGAACTGTAGGTTCTGCGGGAAAGTCTTCCTTTTCCGCTTCCAGATGCGCCAGCTTCGCTGCTTTGGCCTGTAACGCATTCAGGCCTTTCAGCATGAGAAAGATAATCAGCGCCATCAGAAGAAAATTTATGACCGCGGTTATAAATTTTCCGTAATTTAGGGTCACTTCTCCTAAAATATTCACGGATAGCTGGTCAAAATTCATACCGCCGAACAATCCCAGGACCGGCGAGATGACATCTTCCGTCAAAGATTTGACAATACTGGAAAATGCCCCGCCGATTAATACGCCGACTGCCATATCCATAACGTTTCCGCGGGAAATAAAGTCTCTAAATTCACTGATAAAACCTTTTGCTTTCATTTCTAAACTCCTTTCTTAGGTATTATTTCCGATCTGTATTTATTCCGATCTTTCTTAGATTAATGGATTGTTCCGTTTTTGTCTACTCTTGATTTTTATGGCCGATGCCCTTTTATTTTGTCTTGCATTTTTCTTCTCTTTCAGTTACAATATATAATAAGATTTTTGAGGAATAAAAATTTTTTATTAATGCAGTGGGGATTCTTTCAAAAATCGGATACAGCCGGATGGATTTACCCAATCAATCAAACCCATTGCAGGCAGTAAAACAACACGGATTTTTTAAGATCCGAACCAAAGAACAGACAGGGGGAAGGCTATGAGCAGGTTATCAGTAATTTCTACGGACAAGGTAAATTCTACCACAGAAAAACTGATGAAAGAATTTACGCAGCGGATTATCGCGAATCCGCCTGGAGTTTGTCCGGTTGATATGCAGCTTGCATTCTTAAAGGTCTGCCATGCGCAGACATGCGGAAAGTGCGGGCCATGCCGCATCGGGCTTGGCATTTTGGAGGAGCTTTTAGAAAGCGTACTGGATAACACCGCGACTATGGAAACACTGGATTTAATTGAGCATACGGCGACGAATATTAAAAATTCGGCCGACTGCGCGATTGGTTTTGAGTCGGCACGCATGGTACTGGCGGGCTTTGAGGGGTTTAAGGAAGATTATATATCCCATGTCAGGGATCATCAGTGTACCGGAACGTTTGAGCAGCCGATTCCATGCGTTACACTTTGTCCGGCGAATGTGGATATCCCAGGTTATATCGCGCTGGCCGGGGCAGGGCGCTGTGAAGACGCGGTGCGCCTGATCCGGAAAGACAATCCGTTCCCGACGGCGTGCGCGCTGATTTGCGAGCATCCTTGCGAGGCGAGGTGCCGCAGGAATATGATCGATGATTCGATTAATATCCGCGGTATCAAGCATTATGTGATGGACAAGGCAAGTGCGGGCCAGGTTCCGGTTCCGGCCTGCGCGCAGGCAACCGGACGGAAAGTCGCGGTCATCGGCGGCGGGCCGAGCGGGCTTACGGCGGCATATTTCCTGCAGCTTATGGGTCATCAGACGACCGTATTTGAGGAAAAGGCACAGCTTGGGGGCATGCTGCGCTATGGGATACCAAATTACCGCTTCCCGAGGGAGCGTCTGCAGGAAGATATCAACGCGATCTTATCGACCGGGGTAGAAGTCAGGCTGCAGGCGGCGGTTGGTACGGAAGAATTAAATGAAATCAATGATACATACGACGCGGTTTATATCGCAATCGGCGCGCATGCGGAAAAACGGCTGAACCTTGAGGGGGAGGACAGCGGGAATGTAATTTCCGCAGTGGAAATGCTGCGTGAAATCGGGGATGACAAATATCCGGATTTCACCGGGAAACGCGTGATCGTAGTCGGCGGCGGAAATGTGGCCATGGACTGTGCGCGGACAGCGATTCGGTCCAATGCGAAAACCGTCAGCATTGTCTACCGCAGACGGAAAGAGGACATGACGGCGCTGCCGGCGGAAGTAGAAGGCGCGATTGCGGAAGGGATCGAGCTTTTGACCTTAAAGGCGCCGCTTCGAATAGAAGCGGATGATCAAAATAATGCAAAGGCGTTATGGGTGAAACCGCAGATCATCGGCCCGGTAAAAGGCGGCAGGCCTTCGCCGAGAAAGGCGGACAAGGAAGAAGAGCGGCTGGAATGTGATGTGATCCTGATGGCAGTCGGGCAGGATATTATATCCAAACCGTTTGAAGACGCCGGTATTGCGACAAAGCGCGGACAGCTTTTGGCAGATGCTTCCGGCGCTTCGAACCGCGTAGGCATTTACGCGGGCGGAGACTGTGTGTCCGGGCCTGCAACCGTGATCAAGGCAATTGCCGCCGGAAAAGTGGCAGCGGCAAATATTGACGAGTTCCTTGGATTCCACCACGCGATATCTGTCGATGTGGAAATACCGGAACCGCTGTTAAACGACAAAATCCCGTGCGGCCGCGTGAACCTGGCGGAAAAGGAATCCTGGGCGCGTAAAGATAATTTTGAGGGAATAGAATATACGATGAGCGACGAAGAAGCATACCAGGAGGCAAGCCGCTGCCTGCGGTGTGACCGCCATGGATGCGGGGTATTGAGAGGAGGCAGGAAAGACAGATGGTAAATTTAACGATTAATCATAAAAAAGTACAGGTACCGGAAGGTACTACAATTTTAAAAGCCGCTGCTGCTGCCGGAATCGAGATCCCGACGCTTTGTTTTTTAAAAGATTTGAATGAAATCGGCGCGTGCCGGATCTGCTGTGTAGAAATCGAAGGAAAGGAAACGCTGGTGGCGGCCTGCAATACGAATGTGGAAGAAGGCATGGTGATCTATACAAGCAGCCTGAAAGCGCATTATGCCCGCAGGATGAACCTGCAGATTATCCTTTCCCAGCATGATTTCCGCTGTGCGGCCTGTCAGAGGAACGGAAGCTGTTCCCTGCAGAAAATCTGTGCGGATATGAATATCAATGACGTGCCGTTTGCACAGGACTATGAAAAAAATGAATGGGATCAGAAGTTCCCGCTGATCCGAAACGCCGGCAAATGCATCAAATGTATGCGTTGCGTGCAGATCTGCGACAAAGTACAGTCGCTTGGCATATGGGATATCGTAAACACCGGAAAGCGTACCAGTGTCGGCGTATCCAAACTGCGCAAAATATCAGAAGCGGACTGCGCGCTGTGCGGACAGTGCATTACGCATTGTCCGACCGGAGCGCTGCGCGAGCGGGATGATGTACGTAAGGTTATGGATGCCGTGCATGATCCGGACAAGATTGTGGTAGCGCAGATTGCCCCGGCTGTACGTGCGGCATGGGGAGAAGGGCTTGGCCTGCCGGACGAAATGGCTACGGAGAAACGTATGGCAGCGGCGGCCCGTGCGCTCGGCATGGATTATGTATTTGATACGAATTTCAGCGCCGACCTTACGATTATGGAAGAGGCGAACGAATTTTTGGAGCGCATGACGCACCGTGACGAATACCAGTGGCCGATGTTTACATCCTGCTGTCCTGGATGGGTTCGTTTTCTGAAATCCCAGTATCCGGATATGACCAAACAATTATCGACCGCAAAATCACCGCAGCAGATGTTTGGCGCGGTGGCAAAAACATATTTCGCCGAAAAAGTACTGGATGTGGATCCGGAGCGGATTTTCTGCGTATCGATTATGCCTTGTACAGCCAAAAAGGCCGAATGCGAACTGCCGAATATCAATGACGCGGGCGCGGGCGCCGATGTGGATGTAGTATTAACGACCAGGGAATTTGACCGGATGCTGCGTTCCGAGCTGATCAGCCCTGCAAACCTGGAGGAGGAAGAATTTGATTCCCCGCTTGGCACAGGGTCAGGCGCGGGCGTTATATTCGGAGCGACTGGCGGAGTTATGGAAGCGGCGCTTCGTACAGCTTATTATGTGCTGAATAAAGAAAATCCAAAACCGGACGCTTTCGAGGTTGTGCGCGGACTGGACGGCATCAAGGAAGCGAGCCTTACCATTGCCGGAATCCCGGTGCGCGCGGCCATTTCCCATGGCCTTGGCAATACAAGGAAGCTGATGGAACGGATTCAAAGCGGCGAAGCGGAATATGATTTTGTAGAAGTGATGGCCTGCCCGGGCGGCTGCGCAGGCGGCGGCGGACAGCCGATTACCGAAGGCCGTGAGATGGCGGGCGAACGCGGAGAGAAGCTGTATACACTGGATAAGAAAAATCCGCTTAGGTTCTCACACGAAAATCCGTCGGTACGCGAGCTTTATGATCAGTATCTGGAGAAGCCGCTGTCACATAAGGCACATGAACTGCTGCATACGGATCATTTGGGATGGTTTATGCCGTCTGAGAAATCATAAAAAGTGGCATTTATGTTGTAAAAAAGAACTTCATATAGGGAGGGGGCTGGCGCATTCCAAAGTGTTTTTGGGGCGGCAGCCTTTTCTTTTTTCGCAACAGTTTATATATTCGGTGATTGAATACTGCACAATAAACCCGATAAACGGCGGGCCAG